>JBIJCY010000008.1:0-26065 GCA_044344385.1 Rhodocyclaceae bacterium
AGCACCAAGAAAATCGTTTGTTTTACTTGGTGTAACTTGGTGCCCTTTGTCCCTCTGCAGGGAGGCTTCGCGCTGTCTTGGTGGTTCGCTCTTGTTGTTCCCCTATTTCGCCGCGTCGCCGACCAGACCGAATGGCGCCCAGAATGCCGGGTGGCTGTATTCTTTTGAACTGGCCATCAGTTGCAGCATTGAATGACGTAGCGCTTCGGCCTTTGATTCTTCGGCTTGCAGTGTTTGGCGCTTGAAAAGTTCGGTGGTCAGCAATCGTGCCGAGACGGTTTCTACCGGCCAGTAGGAGACCAGCAGACGGCGTGATCCGGCGAAGAAGAAAGCGCGCCCGAGGCCGGAAACGGCCTCTTCGTTTTTGCCGTCACCGCTTGCGGTATTGCATGCCGAGAGAACAACCCAGTCGGCATTGAGCTTGAGACCGAGTACTTCGCTCATGGTCAGGAATCCGTCGTTGTCCCTGTCGTTACTTAGTGCCGGATTGGCCATTGCCAGACTGGGTTGATCGAGCCCTTGCAGGTCCCCGGGAACAAGTCCGTGTGTGGCGAACGCCACGACATGGTAGGTGGCGAGATTGCTGTTCTTGACCTTGCTTTCCGTGGCGTTTTTGCCAAAGAACAAATCGGTTCCCGGATTGGCCCCGAGGGTTTTGCCAATCTCCTTCAATTCGTCGGACGTGTCGGGCAGCGGCGGCAGTTGTGAAAAACCGCGCAGAAGCGCTGAGGTTTCGCTTTCGGGGGGAGCAGCGGCGGCACGTGTGCTGCCGGTTGCGGCTGTTTTTCCTGGAAAATCGTCAGTCAGCGGTGCGATGCTGAGATTGCGCACCGAGCGGGTACCGGCAGTTTTTCCCGTCGTTTGCGCGATGAAAAGCGGGTCACCGAAGCCGATGAAAGCACGGCGTTTTGCTTCGATGCGGCCCTGTCCGCGCAGGGAAATCAGGGTTCCTGCAGAAGGCTGCTGGGCGATGGCGACTTTTTTCAACAGCCATGGCTGCTCGGCAAGGTTCTTTGAAGTGGATTTTGCCGTGAGCAGAACGGCGAAAGGAAGTTGCCCCAGCGCACCGTGCGGGATGATGTTGAGCAGTTTGGCGTTTTCCCACAGCGCTTCGTCGGGAGCCAGCAGTGCGGTGTAGAGGTTCCCGGCGCCCGCTGTGTCGAACGGAGGAATGTTTTCGCCGCTCAGGTCGAAAGCGCGACGCAGGGAGGCAACCTGCTGTTCGACCTGCTGCCGCGACAGCGCGACCGTACGGAATGCGCTACGCGTTGGCGTGATCGTCCACACGTAAGTCATCTGTTCGGCAACATAGATGGCGATGGTCGCCTCATTTTTGTGCAAGACCTTCTGGATGTCCTCCGGGGTTGGTGGCTTGGGAGAAATCAGGTCGGCATAGGCCGGATAGCGTTCTACCAGCTCGCGGCGCAGGGTGGCATGCTGTGCTTCAAGGCGAACGACATCGCTACGGATATCCGCGATGGTTTTGTCGAGGCGTTGCGATTCGGGCGCAGAGGCGAGGCGGGTCAGCAGCTTGTTGAGTGCGCTGATCTGATTGGCCGTGTCCTGCTCGCGTCGTGCCAGTTCGGCCAGCGCGGCGTCGGGCAGGCTGGCACGCGCGGCACTGCTGGCAATGGCTTGCTGAACGCTTGAGCCGCGCGCTACTTCGGCAACGCGGAATGCTTCAGCAACCGGGTCAAAATCGGCCGGCGTCGATTTCTCACTGGCCAGGCGTGCCAGCAGTTCGAGATAGCCCTCGGCGATCAGGCGCAGCCTGTACTGCCGGACGAAGCCGCCGTTTTCAGAGCTGTTGTCGGTTTCGGCCTGACGAATCAGAACCGGGAAGGCTTCGCGAAATTCGCTCAGCGCGGCTTCGCTTTTTCCTGCAGCGACCAGAACCACCGCGAGATAGCCGCGCAGGTGGGCGAAGTACAGCGGGTCGATAAACGGTTTTTTCAGGTTCCAGCTGATCATGCTGCGCAACATTTTTTCGGCATCTTCAGTGCGCTGGTTTTTGAGCAGCGCCATCGCCCAGGTCAGGTTGTTCGCGCCTGTCTTGGCATACTGCCCGGCATGGCTGCGAAGACCCTGGTCGCGTTGTTCATAGGCTTTCAGCGCATCTGCCCAGCGATTCCGGACGCCGTGCAGGAAGCCAATATTCATGCGCAGGTTGGCGAGGGCGGTTGAATAGCTGCGTACGCCGGAGCCTTCCAGCGCAGCGAGTGCGGTCTCCTGAAGGCGAAGTGCCTCGGCAATCTGCCCCTGTTGCAGTTTGATATTTCCCAGCATGCTGTAGGAATTGGCGGTGGCCAGTGTGTTTTTCCCCGAGCGGGAAAGCGTTTCCTGTAGCGCCTGGCGAGCCAGTATCTCTGCTTCTCCGGTTTTTCCCTGTACCGAAAGAATGCCGGCAAGGAGCCGCTTGCGCTCGGTCACCGTGCCCGCCGCGAGACGGTTGTCGAGATGTTCCGGGGAGCGTTTTTCAGACACCGTATTGAGAAATTCACGGGCGGAACTCAGTGACTGCCGGCGAAAGCGTTCCGCTTCCACATAATTGCCGCGCAATTCCTGCATCCATGCCGCATAGCTGCTGTGCCGGCCAAGGAAATGGGCGCTGTAGATCGACCATCCTTTCTGTTGGCGCATGCCGGGTAATGCCTCGCTGGCACGTTGAAAGGCTTCGTCCGCCTTGCGCAGGTTGGCCAGCCTGACTTGCGCATCGACCAGCCACAGTTGCGCTGAGAAATAGTGCCATCTGTCGCTGCTCTTGTATTCGTCGCTGGCGGACTGCGCGTGTTCGATGAGAAGCAGCCAGTCGCCGGTTGAGTGAAGTGCGCTGTAGATGTCGCCTTGAATCCGCCAGCGGTCGCACCATAGCTCCAGTGACGCAGGCTGTTTTAGCGTCAGTGCCTGCCTGAGGTCAGCGAGCGCCGGATCGTAACGGCCGAGGCGCAGGTTGGCGACGCCGCGCTTGTGCAGGAAGACGCACAGTTCCTGTGGCGCGTCGGCACCCGGTGGCGGTGCGCCAATCTGTTTTTCGAGTTCGGCGCCGGTCTTGGCGTCGGTGGCGGGCATGTCGCCACTCTCTTCGTCCGCGTGGGTCGCAACGAATGGCGCCGCCAGACAGAAGATCAGCAGCAGGTTGATGATACGGCGGGAGGTGTTCAGACGCATGTGGGTTCCGGCGAAAGAGATGCAACCCATTCTCCCCCCTTGTCGCTGCGTTGCCAAGCGTCAATCGGCCGTGTGGGGGGCGAAAAAAAGCCGGGAGGTTCTAACCGTCCCGGCGTTCTTTTTAGAGCGTGGAAATTTACTCGACCTTGGCTTTGGCGCGCAGGTCATTGACCAGTTTTTCGATCTGCTGTTGCTGAGCGCGTTGAGCGAGTTGCGGCTTGATGGTATCGAAGGCCGGTGGGGTCAGCGGACGGCTGTCTTCAAGCAGGATAACGTGGTAACCGAAATCGGTCTTCACCGGGACTTCGGTATATTTGCCCTTTTCCAGCTTGGTCAGTGCATCGGAAAATGGTTTGACGTAGCTGGCTGCACTGCTCCAGCCCAGATCGCCACCATTTTCCTTGGAACCTGGGTCCTTGGATTGTTTGGCCAGTTCCTCAAACTTGGCGCCCTTCTTGATGTTGACGATGATTGCCTTGGCGTCGTCTTCCTTTTCGACCAGGATGTGGCGGGTCTTGTATTCGGTGCCGCCGAGTTGAGCCTTGATTGTCTCGTAGTCGCTCTTCAGTTGCGCTTCGCTGACCGGGTTCGCTTTCACGAATTCCTGGATGAACGAGCGGATATAGATTGCCTGGCGTGCGAGATCAGCTTGCGCAGCGATTGCCGGCTTCTTGTCGAGGCCACGCTTCTTCGCTTCCTGCACCAGCAGTTCGCGGCGAATAAGTTCCTCACGCACGGCATTTTTCAATTCCGGGGAGTCCTGAGCGCCTTGTGCCTTTTGTTCGGCAACGAATGCGTCGGCTGTGCTTTGTGGAATAGCAACGCCGTTGACCGTGACGAAGCCGCCCTTTGCTTTTTCGGCAGCGAAGGCCGGTGCCGAAATAAGCGCGCTGAAGAGTAATGCGGTAGCCAGTTTTGAGAGATTCTGCATGTGTCGTTTTCCTTCAGTCAGGGTGGTTTGTGGTAGTCAGTGTTGAATAAAACTGCTTGATTATACTTCGTCCGGGGCAAGAGATTTGATGCTCAGCGCATGAATTTTCTGGCGCATCAGCTCGCCAAGCGCATCATAGACAAGGCGGTGGCGGGTGACAGTCGACTTTCCTGCAAAGGCGGTCGATACGACGAGCAGGCGGTAATGCCCGCCACCGCTTTTGGCGCCTTCGTGCCCGGCGTGCAGTGCCGAATCGTCGATCAGCTCGATGCGAGTGGGTGCCAGCGGGGCCAGGCGCTCGCGTAGCAGCGCTTCAAAATCGTTTGAAACAGCGGTTGATTGAGGCTGGCTCACGCAGGAAGAACCTTTTTGAAGGGTTTGACCATGACCTTGGCGTAGACGCCGGCCGCGATGTACGGGTCTGCATCGGCCCAGGCCTGTGCTGCTTCGAGCGAGGCAAATTCGGCGACGATCAGGCTGCCGGAGAAACCCGCCGGCCCGGGGTCCGGCGAGTCAATGGCCGGAAACGGACCGGCCATGATCAGGCGGCCTTCCTCCTGCAACGCCTGCAGGCGCGCAACGTGTTCCGGGCGGGCAGCCATGCGGGCGGCCAGTGTGCCGGTGCGGTCTTCACCGACGATTACATACAGCATCAGCTTTTCTCCTCGATGTATTTTGATAAAAACAGTCCTTGGCCGATGACGAAAACGAGCATCAGCCCCATGCCACCAAACAGCTTGAAGTTGACCCAGTCGTCGGTTGAGAAATTAAATGCGACGGCGAGATTTGCAATTCCCATAAAAATGAAAAAGCCGGCCCATGACCAATTGAGTCGATTCCAGACAGTTTCGGGGAGTTGCATCTGTTCGGTAAGCAGGGTGCGAATCAGGTTTTTCTTGAAAAACAGTGTTCCGCCGATCAGCGTCGAGGCAAAAGCCCAGTAAAGCACGGTGGGCTTCCATTTGATAAATGTTTCGTCGTGGAAGATCAGCGTCATGCCGCCGAAAACGGTGACGATGCCAAGGCTGACCCAGAGCATTGTTTCGATCTTGCGGCCCCTGAAGTAAAGCCAGCCGATCTGCGCGAAGGTGGCGGCAATGGCAACGCCGGTGGCAGCGTAGATGCCTGCAAACTTGAAGGCGATGAAAAACAGGATGACGGGGAAAAGGTCGAAGAGGAATTTCATGAGCAAACCGGCTAGAATGTCCGCAGATTATGGCCGATTTGACAAGCAGCTGTCTATTTTTCAGTGCCAGGAAAAACACTCAAGGAGACCCCCCCATGCAAGTCGCTCAGGTAATTCTTCGCAGTACGGCAAGCATCGCTACTGAACTTGCTCATTTGGCGGGCATGCAACCCAATCTGGTTCTTGTTTTCGGCGCCGTTGATCTGCTCAGGGACGCCGCGCCGTCTCTCGCCAGCGCATTTCCTGCCGCACGACGTGTGGGTTGCTCGACGGCCGGCGAAATTTCTGCGGAGGGGGTTACGGACGGTAGTTGTGTGGTGACTGCGGTACGTTTTGACAAAACTTCACTGATTGAAGTATCAACCCGGCTCTCAGGAATGGATGATTCCCGCGATGCCGGCAGACGTCTTGGCGATCAGTTACCTAAAGACGGCCTGCGTGCTGTTCTAATTTTCGGCCAGGGCGTACAGATCAACGGCAGTGCCTTGCTTGCCGGGATGAGCGATATTCTTGGCAGCGACTTACCCATTACCGGGGGGCTGGCCGGCGACGGCGGGGCATTTCAGCAGACCTGGGTGCTTGACGATGCGGGTGCGGCAAGCGATACGATTGTTGCGCTAGGCTTGTACGGTGAAAGCCTGAATTTCTGCCATGGCTCGTTTGGTGGTTGGTCGCCTTTTGGCCCGGCTCGCAAGGTGACGCGCTGTGTCGGCAATATTCTTTACGAGTTGGATGGTGAACCGGCCCTTGAAGTCTATAAGCGCTACCTCGGCGATCACGCCAAGGGTCTGCCTGCCTCCGGTCTGCTCTTTCCTTTCGCCATGCTGGGCAAAGATCATGACGAAATCGGCCTGATCCGTACGATTCTTGGTGTCGATGAAACGAGCGGTAGTTTGACGTTGGCGGGTGAAATTGACCCCGATGGTTATCTCAAGCTGATGCACGCCAGCACCGACGCGCTGGTCGATGGCGCTGAAGCGGCCGCCGAAGCAGCAAAGAAGATGCTTGCCGGCACTGGCAAGGGTCTGGTGCTGCTGGTCAGCTGTGTCGGCCGCAAACTGGTAATGGGCGGGCGTGTCGATGAAGAGGTGGAAGCGGTTGCCGAGGTCTTCGGGCAAGGGGCGCTACTCACCGGTTTTTATTCATACGGCGAAATCAGCCCGTTCAGCCCGAGTGTTACATGCAAATTGCATAATCAAACGATGACGGTCACCTACCTGGACGAAGATTGATCGCCTTGATCGAGCGGTTTTCATAAGCCCATGCACAAACTACTCGCACGGCAGATCAAGCGCGCACTGGGCGTCGAAGAGGCTCAGCACGCGGCTGTTTTCGACGAGTTGAAACAACTCGCGAGTAGCGGCGCAGTGTCACCGGAAGCCGCGCGACTTGTCGCTGGACTGGGCGATCTGTTTGGACGGGTCGATGCGGCCTACGAGCAGAGCGATCGGGATCTTGAGCTGAAAACCCGCAGTCTTGAACTGAGTTCGGGTGAGCTTTCTCAAACCAATGATCGTCTGCGTGACGAGCTGGCCAGCCGCCTGCGGGCGATTCATTCGCTGCGTGATACCGCCAACGGGCTGATGCAGAAGGTGGACGGCGAACTGCCGCCGCTGCTTGACGATAATCTTGAGTCGCTCTCGACGCTGATGGCTGATCTGGTGCGCCATCGCGAGGAAAGTCAGCGCGAATTGCAGGGCGCACTGACCGATTTGGCCAATCAGAAATTTGCGGTTGATCAACACGCCATCGTCAGCATGACCGATGTGCACGGCACCATCACCTATGCCAATGACAAATTCTGCGAGATCAGCGGCTACACGCGAGAGGAACTGATCGGTACTAATCATCGCATCGTCAAATCTGCTGTTCATCCGCCGCAAGTTTTTGAAGCAATGTGGACGGCGATTTCTTCCGGTCAGGTCTGGCATGGCGAGGTTTGCAACCGAGCCAAAGACGGTCATCTTTACTGGGTCAGTGCAACCATTGTTCCTTTTTGCGACGCAGCCGGGTTGCCCCTCAAATACATTGCAATTCGCACCGATATCACTGCGCGCAAGCAGATGGAGGCGCAGATCGCCGAGAGCGAACGGCGTTACCGGACGGTGGTCGAGAGTCTGAACGAAGTGGTTTTTCGTACTAACGCCGAAGGGCACTGGACCTTTCTTAATCCGGCTTGGCAGCAAATTACCGGCTACGAAATTGAAACCAGCCTGGGAACGCCCAGTCTGCGCTCGGTTCACCGCGACGACCGGGAGCACGGTTTTGCCTTCTTCACGGCGCTGGCACGCGGAGATTCCGAAATATGCCGCGAGGAATTTCGTCTTGTGACGAATCAGGGGGAGAGTCGTTGGGTTGAGGTATTTGCCAAGGCTGAATTTGACGAGGATGGACGATGCATCGGGACCGCCGGTACGCTTAACGACGTGACCGAACGACGCAAGGCGCTTGAGCAGGTGCAGGAGCAACTGCACTTTGTCGAGGAGTTAATTGAGGTCGTACCACAGCCGATCTATCGCAAGGATACTGCGGGTCGTTATCTGCAGTTCAACAAGGCGTTTGAAGATTTCTTCGGCATCCGGCGTGATGAATGGCTGGGCAAAACATTGTACGATCTGTTGCCGGCTGCGGATGCCGCGATCCACGCAAGTCAGGATGCGCTGATTCTGCAATCGCCGGGTCAACAGAGCTATGAAGCCCGGGTGCACACGCGTAGCGGGGAGTTGCGCGACACCATTTATCACAAGGCCACGCTGACCAAGCCTGACGGCAGTGTGGCGGGCCTTGTCGGTACGATCGCCGACATCACAGAACGCAAGGCGCAGGAGGCTGTGATCAAAGCCGGGGAGGCACGTCTGCGCCACATTACGAATACCGTTCCGGGTGCTGTATTTCAGTGGGAAGTCGGCAACGACCAGATTCGCTATACCTTCCTCAGTGATCGTGTGATGGAAATTCGTGGGCTCGATCGTGAGGCGTTGTTTGCCGACGCCGGAATCGCGACACAACAGATTGTCGAGGAGGATCGTGAGCGCGTGCGCTTGGCGGTTTTTGCTGCCGCTTCGCGGCGCGAGTCCTGGCGCGATGAATATCGAATTACGATGCCCAACGGGACGCAGCGCTGGATTCGCGGTGAGATCAATCCCGAGTTCGAGCTTGCGGCGAACGGTGCAACGGTGTTCACCGGTATCTGGCAAGACGTGACGCAACTCAAGGAAGCCGACGCCCGTTTGCGCGAGGTGACCGACAACATTCCGGTAGCGGTCTATCAGTATTTGTTGCCGCGCGATGGCCGGCATGCCTTCCGTTTCTTTAGCCGTGGCCTCGAGCGAATCAGCGGTCTGTCAGCGGAAGCGGCGGTTGCCGATGCTGATCAGTTATTTGCACTCATCTATCCTGATGATCAGGCAATGGTGGCCGAGTCGATCCGTGAATCGGCAGTCAGCAAGGAGCGCTGGTCGACAGATTTTCGCCTCCTGCATAAGCAGAGTGGCGAGATTGTGTGGGTTCATGGCGAGTCGCAACCAAAGTCGATGTCGGATGCCGGTACGTTGTGGAACGGCTATATCGCCGATGTTTCGGAGGCCCGGCGCGCGTCGGATGAATTACGGCGTGCCAAGGAAGGTGCCGAAGCAGCCAATCGCGCCAAATCTGATTTCCTCGCCAACATGAGTCACGAGATTCGCACGCCGATGAACGGCGTCATCGGCATGACCGATCTTGCGCTTGATACCGATCTTTCCGGGGAGCAGCGCGAGTATCTGCAGATCGTCAAATCGTCGTCGGAGGCGCTGATGACGATCATCAACGACATTCTTGATTTCTCAAAAATCGAGGCTGGCAAACTGCTCGTTGAGCGCATCTCCTTCAACCTATGGCGAACAGTCGCCGACGCGCTGAAGACGCTTGCCTTGCGTGCTCATGAAAAGGGACTGGAGCTGGTTTGCGATATCGCGCCGGATACGCCGGTCTTCGTGCTCGGCGATCCGGGACGTTTGCGGCAGATCCTCATTAATCTGGTCGGCAATGCGATTAAATTCACCGAAAAAGGCGAGGTGGTTCTACACATCGAACGTGGCCAGGCGGGTGACGAGGAAATTGGCGTGCATTTTTCCGTTATCGACAGCGGTATCGGTATCGCGCAGCACAAACTCGACAGCATTTTTGATGCCTTTTCGCAGGAAGACAGCTCCATCACCCGCAAGTACGGAGGAACCGGCCTCGGTCTCACCATCTCCGGCCGGCTGGCAGAGGCGCTTGGCGGTCGACTATGGGTCGAGAGTGAACTCGGGCACGGCAGTACCTTCCATTTCACCACCCTGTTTGGTGTCGATGCGCAGCAACATACAGCAGCCTCAGAGCCCGTGAAACTTGCAGGAACCCGGGTGCTGGTGGTCGATGACAACCCGGTCAACCGACTGGTTATGGTGCGTGCTCTGGGTGATGCCGGTGCCATGGTTCACGAGGTCGACTCAGGTGATGCGGCGCTTGAGATGCTGGGCAATGCCGTTGGCGAAGACATTTTTGATCTGGTGCTGCTTGATGCCTGCATGCCGGGTCTCGACGGATTTGCGACAGCCGAGCGGATTCTGGCGCTGCCGCACTGTGCCGGTGTGCGTCTGGTCATGCTTTCGTCGGGTGGCGTCAAGGGAGACGCGCAGCGATGCCGAGAGATCGGTTTTGCCGCCTATTTGCCCAAGCCTATTGCGCGTGATGAGCTGCTCGAAGCGCTTGGTCGGGTACTGCACCAACAGTCCGCCGAGAGCGCGCCTCAACTGGTTACACGGCATGTGCTCAAAGATGAACAGACGCCGCTCGACGTCTTGCTGGTTGAGGACCACCCGATTAACCAGAAGTTGGCTACTAACCTGCTCGAACGCTGGGGGCATCGCGTGACGCTGGCGGAAAATGGCCTGTTGGCAGTTGAAGTAATGCGTGACCGAAGGTTCGACATCGTTCTGATGGACATGATGATGCCGGTGATGGACGGCCTTGAAGCGACGCGCCAGATTCGCGCCGCAGAAATGGAAAGCTCGCTGCCGCGTACGCCGATTATTGCCATGACAGCCAACGCCATGCAGGGTGATCGTGAAAGCTGTCTGGAAGTCGGTATGGATGATTATCTTGCCAAGCCGATCAAGAGTCAGGACCTGCAGCAACTGCTGCGGCAATACGCGATGGGTGATGTGGATTCCCGGCTTGACAGCACGGTAAATGATGGTTCGCCACATCATGCTGCGCATCGCTTTGACTACGCAGAAGCAGTGCGAGCGGCGGATCAGGAAATTGTTGAAATTATTGCCGGCATATTTCTCCAGCACTATCAGAGCGATCTAGGAAAAATCCGAAACGGGGTTGCTGTCAACGATTTGCAAGCTGTGTTGTTTGTTGCACATTCGCTGCGCGGTACGCTCGCTATGTTTGGCGCGCAACCAGCGGCACATCTGGCGCAGCGCATCGAGAAGCAGGCGGCGCGTGGAGACGCGCTCGGGCTGGTCGAGCTGGCCGATTCTCTGGCCGCCGAAGTCGAGCAATTATCGGCCGTGTTGAAGCCGCTTGCCGATGCGTCGACAGATCATTAAAGGGTCGAGGTGAGGTCGCGTGAGCGCCCGCTGTTGTTATACTTGAAGCATTAATAAGGAGTCTGGCATGAAACGAGTCGCCATCGTTGATGACAGCGATATCAATCTGACACTGCTTAAGGTGCTGGTTACCAAACTGGGTGGCTGCGAGCCGCTGTTGTTTCAGGATTCGTCGAAAGGCCTGGCGTGGTGCTGCGAGAACGCGCCCGATCTGCTGATTGTCGACTACATGATGCCGGATCTCGATGGGCTGGAGTTCATCGCCCGTTTCCGCGCAGCCCCGGGCTGTGCAGAAATCCCCGTGCTGATGATCACCGCCAATGACGACAAGGATGTTCGTTACGAAGCCTTGAAGATAGGAGCCACCGATTTTCTGACCAAGCCGGTCGATCGCATTGAGTTTTCTGCGCGCGTCACCAATATGCTCGCACTTGGCACCAGCCGGCGGCATCTTGCCGACCGCGCGGCGTGGCTGGCGGAAGAGGTGAAAAAGGCGACAGCGGCTATTCATTCGCGAGAGCAGGAGCTACTCTTTCGCATGTCGCGTGCTGCCGAGTTTCGTGATCCGGAAACCGGCGCGCACATCCAGCGCATGGCGCACTACTCGCATCTGATCGCGGCCAGCCTTGGCTTGTCGGCAGAAGATCAGGCACTGATTTTGCAGGCCGCGCCGATGCACGATGTGGGGAAAATCGGCATTCCTGATCTCATTTTGCTCAAGCCGGGCAGGCTGACGCCGGAAGAGTTCGACGTAATGAAAAGTCATGCCCGACTCGGTTTTGAACTGTTGAGTGGCAGTGAGTCGTTTGTTTTGCAGGCGGCTGCGTCAATCGCCATTTCCCATCACGAAAAATTCGATGGCTCGGGCTACCCTTACGGTGTGGCCGGGCAGGCCATCCCGCTGTTTGGACGTATTGTGGCAGTGGCCGACGTTTTCGACGCGCTGACCTCGGAGCGCCCGTACAAGAAAGCCTGGGAGTTTGAGCGCGCGATTGATTTTTTGCGTGAAGGCGCCGGCACGCATTTCGACGCGACGTGTGTCGAGGCTTTTCTGGTACGTATGGACGACATTCTCGCGATCCATGTGCGCTTTCAGGACAAGGAATTGCCTGCTTTATGAAACTGTTGCGAGTCATTGAACTGATCACGTTTCTTTGTCTGCTGCCGCTGACGTCGGGTGCCGGAGAGGCGCAAAGTTTCTCGTTTGCAGTAGTTCCCCAGTTCCCTGCAACAGAAATTCGTCGCGACTGGCAACCTCTGTTTGAACGCTTGCGCGAGATGACCGGTATTGAATTCAAGCTGCAATTCAGCCGGTCGATCTCGGATTTCGAGCAGGACTTTCTGCGCGGGATTCCAGATTTTGCTTTCCTCAATCCATATCACGCCGTCATGGCCAAACGGTCGCAGAACTATGTGCCCTTGCTGCGCGACAGCAAACCCTTAACAGGCATTATCGTCGTGCGCAGCGACGATCCGGCTACGTCGGTTAGACAGCTCGATAGACGCGATCTTGCGTTTCCCGCGCCCAACGCCTTTGGCGCGTCGCTCTACTTACGCGCTCTGTTGGCCGAAGAATTTCATATCCGGGTAACGCCGCATTATGTGAAGACGCACAGCAACGTTTATCGCCACGTGATTATGGGTGAAACTGCTGCCGGGGGCGGAGTCAACAATACGCTTGATCATGAGTCGGCAGAGGTTCGTGGACGTTTGCGCGTGCTATATGAAACGCCTGGCGTTGCGTCACATCCGATTGTCGCCCACCCGCGTGTTCCAGAGTCGGTGCGCAAGAAGCTGAGCGAAGCGCTTCTGCGTCTGGCCGCCGACCCCGCCAATGCCTTGCTGTTTGCCGCTGTGCAGTTGCCGTTTCCAGTCGTGGCCGATTATGCGCGGGACTATCAGCCGCTTGAACGGCTCAAGCTTGAGCGCTATGTCGTTAGTGCTGAGGCGAAGCAATGAGAACTGCTGCATCGTTACTCCCGCGTCGCCTCAGTTCCCAACTCGCGCTGATCGTCTCACTGCTGTTTACTCTTACGGTATTTGTTTACACTTGGTACACCGCAGATGAACAAAGTGACCTGGCCGAATCAACGATGACGGCGCAGACCCAGTCTCTGGCGAAGAGTATTGCCGGTGCCTCGATTGCTTATCTGCTGTCGGCCGATTACGCAGGCATCGAAGCGTTGTTGTTGCAGTCGGCCGACTATCCTGAAATTCGTCTGATTACAGTGGCCGATGTCGGTGGTAGGGTATTGAGTCAGGTTCGCAAGGATGAGCGGGGCATGCTTTTTGCGGATTTTGCCAGAACTCCGCTGAGTGTACCGTCCGTTGCGCAAGCTTCTGCAGCGCTGTTGACGCGTGAAGCTGATTCTTTGCTGGGCAGATTTCGTGACCGGCAGGAACGGTACAACGGACGCCTGCTACTCTGGCAGCCGATCAGTTCCGGTGGGCATGTCGGCTGGGTGCGTATGGAAGTCGCACTCGATCCTTTGGTTGCGGCGCGCAAGCACATCTGGGCCGACAGCATTGTTACCGCAGTGGCCGCTATCCTGATCAGTACTGCGCTGTTGCTGATTTTTCTCGGCCGGCCGATGCGCGTGCTGCGTAACGCTACGCGCTTTGCCGCCAGCCTCGATACTTTACGCGGCGAGCAGTTGCCGTCGTATCACGGCAACATTGAAATTCATGAATTGATCGAAGCGCTCAACCGCGCCTCCACTCGTTTGAAAAAGCAGGAGGAGGTGATCGAGGAGAGCAACCGCTTTCTCAATAGTCTGACAGATGCGCTGGGTGAAGGTGTTCTGGCCAATGATGCCAAGGGCTGCTGCACCTTCGTCAATGCCGAAGCCGAGCGCCTGCTTGGCTGGTCGCGCGATGAGTTGCTCGGGAAGAAAGTGCACGACCTGATTCATTTTCAGACGGCAACCGGCTTGCCTGTTAGTGGCCAAGAATGCCCGATGCATGCCAGTGTTCTTTCCGGCCATGTCTTCCGCTCGGATTTTGATGCCTTCACACGCAAGGATGGCACGTTGTTTCCGATTTCGGTCGTTGCGGTGCCGCTGTTCGAGGGGGCGCTTTGCGTTGGCAGCGTTGCCGCTTTCCAGGACATCACTGATCGCAAGCGTGACGAAGAGTATTTGCTGGCCACCAGTTCGCGTCTCACGGCACTGATTGAAAGCATGCAGGCCGGCGTGCTGGTCGAGGACGAAGATTCACAAGTGGTGGTGACCAATCAGGCCTTTTGCGACATGTTCAAGCTCGATGTGTCGAGCCCGGATCTTGTCGGCATCAGCTCGCTGGCGGTGATCAACGAATGCGGAAAACAGTTGCTTGACGCAGATCGTTTTGCTGAAAAAACGCAGGAATTTCTGAAAAATAAAACACACCATCTGGGTGGCGAACTTGAGTTGCTCGATGGGCGGGTGCTTGAGTATGACTACCTGCCGATCTATCTCTTTCCGACGATACCGCAGCCCGAAGATTGTCGTGGTCATCTCTGGTTGTTCCGTGATATTTCCGGGCGCAAACACGCTGAGCTGGAACTGCAACAGGCGAAAGAAGTGGCTGAATCAGCCAATCGTTCAAAGAGCGATTTTCTGGCCAATATGAGTCACGAGATACGCACGCCGATGAACGGCATTGTCGGCATGACTGATCTCGCGCTTGATACCGATCTCGATGCGCAGCAACGCGAGTATCTGGAGATGGTAAAAGCGTCTGCCGATGCCTTGCTGGTGATCATCAACGACATTCTCGACTTCTCGAAGATCGAGGCTGGTAAGCTCGACATTGAGCACATCGATTTCGGACTGCGCAGCCTGTTGCGTCAAACGCTCAAGCCTTTATCGATGCGTGCCGAGGAGAAAGGGCTTGTGCTGCGCCATGAAGTCGCCGCCGATGTTCCCGATATGCTGCTCGGTGACCCGGGGCGGCTACGTCAGGTGTTGATCAATCTGGTCGGCAATGCGATCAAGTTTACCGAGCAGGGGGAGGTTGCTGTCAGTGTCGAATCGGCAGTGCTGGGCGATGGTGGTGTGGCTTTGCATTTTGCGGTGCGCGATACCGGTGTCGGCATTGCGGAAGACAAGCAACTCGAGGTTTTTGGCGCCTTCTCGCAGGCCGACAGTTCGATTACCCGTCGTTTCGGCGGTACCGGCCTCGGTCTGGCTATTTCGCACAAGCTGGTGCTGATGATGGGGGGGCGTGTCTGGCTGGAAAGCGAACTGGGTAAAGGGAGCGTTTTTCACTTTACATTGCGCCTGGGCCTCGGCAAGGAAAATGCCGCCACGAGTGAGTGCGACCTATTGCCGTTTGAACTTGCGCCACAGCAGGCGTTGCACATTCTGCTTGCAGAGGACAATCTGATCAATCAGCGTCTGGCGCTGGCGTTGCTCGAGAAACGAGGGCATCGGGTGGTCGTCGCCAATAATGGGCAGGAAGCCCTGGATGCGGTAGAGAAAGGCGCGTTTGACCTGGTTCTGATGGACATCCAGATGCCGGTGATGGACGGTGTCGAGGCGACGCTGCGTATTCGCGAACGCGAACGAGCGCCTGGTGCTCGCCATCTGGCGATTGTCGCGATGACCGCCAATGCCATGCAGGGCGATCGCGAGCGTTTCCTGGCAGCTGGAATGGACGGCTACGTGTCGAAACCGGTCAAGCCGGATGAACTGTTCGCGGAGATTGCCGTCGTGCTTGGTGCCGGTGCCACGGCCTTGTTGCCGCCGCCGGTGGTCTATGAGCCGCATATTTACAGACGCGCCGAAGTGCTCGAACGCATGGGGGGCGATGAAGAGCTGTTTCAGACGCTGGCCGGCATGTTTGTTGCCGATAGCGCCAGTTATTGCAGTGCGCTGGAGCAAGCGCTGGCAGCGGCCGATGCGCCAACGCTGCAACGCGAAGCCCATACGATAAAAGGTTTGCTGGCGACCTTCTCGGAAGACACAGGAACGGCGCTTGCCCAGCAACTTGAGGAGTCCGCCAAACGTGGCGATCTTGACAAGGCCGATGTGATGGCGGCCGGCTTGGTAGTCGCTGTCAAACGCCTCGCCGCAGCGTTGTCGAGTGAGCTTGCCTGACTAGTTCGGAACGGGATTGCGCAGGGCGTGATAGCCGAAGAGTATTGCCACCTACATTTTTTGCTGTCTGAATTTCGCGATTGATCATCTACTACGCAGCGCATAATGCAATTTGATTTGGGTTTGCACTGAAGTTGGTTGTCTCAGTCCGGCCACGAGCAGTCATTTCTAGTGCCTTAGAATTGCCGCCGATTACGTCCGCTATCGGTCGATCTAATTTCAGAAGCATAGACATCCTTCCCAGAGGACGATGAAACAAAAACACTCTCTCGAGGAGATGAAGTCCATCGCCCAGCAACAGGGTGGGGAGTGCCTTTCAACGGAGTATGCGAACACAAAGACCAAGCTTCTTTGGCGGTGCGCTCAAGGCCATACATGGGAAGCGCTTCCAGGCAATGTGCTGCGCGGGCACTGGTGCCTGATTTGTGGGAATCAAAGACAAGGCCGCGAAAAAGCAAAGTCGATCGAACACGCTATAGCGCTCGCGCGCAACAAAGATGGCCAGTGCATTTCTGACACTTACACCAATAACAGTACCCCAATGCGCTGGAAATGTGGAGTGTGCTCACATGAATGGACTGCCACCGCAGGATCTATCCAGGGAGGTAGCTGGTGTCCAAAGTGCGCAGGAAGACTGCCGCCTGATGACGCGCTTCATGACCTCAAGCGACTTGCGGTACTCAAGGGAGGAACATGTCTCTCCGAGCGCTACTTGGGGGCGCGTACCAAACATCTTTGGCGATGTGCCGAGGGGCATGAGTGGGAGGCCGCGCCCTACAGTATCCGGGCGGGAACATGGTGCAAGAAGTGCTCAGGCACTGAGCGATTAACCTTGACCGACATGCAGGAAACCGCACGATTATTGGGCGGTAAGTGCCTCTCGTCGGAATACATCAACAGTGACCAAAAATTCCACTGGCGGTGCGCCGAAGGGCATGAGTGGTTTGCCGTCGGGTATCACGTTCGAGCTGGGCACTGGTGTCCGACATGTATGGCGGGTAATTCCGAGCGTATCTGCAAGAACATTTTGGAGATGATGTTCGGCAAGCCTTTTCTCAAGGTAAAACCGGCATGGTTAATGAATGACCGCGGAAAACGGATGGAGTTGGACGGGTTCTGTGAAGAACTGCAAATTGCATTCGAGTATCACGGCGTGCAGCACTATCGATATATCGACCATTTCCATCGGCGTGACAAGTCACTTGAGCAGCGGCAGATTGATGATGAGCGCAAACAGTTACTTTGCCGCGAGTATGGCGTTTGCTTGCTTGTGATTCCATATACGGTTGAAGTAACTGACGTTCCTCGTCTCGTTGCAGATTTCGCCCAGGCAAATGGCCTGTTCACCGAAGTCACAAACCCTGACGAAGTTGCCGTAGCGAAATTTGTCCTGCCGGAGCGGCTTAAGGCGATGCAAGCTCTCGCCAAAGAGAACGGTGGGCGGTGCCTGTCCTCGGACTACATCAACAACAACACCCCTTTGACATGGGAATGCGATAAAGGTCATATCTGGCGGGCAGTCCCTGGGAGCATTCAGCAAGGAAGTTGGTGTCCGAAATGCGCCGGGCGGATCAAAGGCGCAGATGCGTTGCAGCAGCTTCAACGTCTTGCCGAGGCCAAGGGAGGAGAATGCTTGGCAGAAAAATACGAGAACGGCAGCGTCAAGCTCCTGTGGCGCTGTGCCGAAGGGCATGAATGGCTAGCCGCTGCACAATATATTCGTGGCGGCAGTTGGTGCCATGAATGTGCGAAAAAAACCCAAGGTCCGAAGAGAATGGGACTGGTCGTATGCCAAGCAGCGGCTGCAGCCCATGGTGGGCAATGTCTTTCAGATACATACAGTAATACGGACACCAAGATGCTATGGAAATGTGGGGATTGTGGCCACGAATGGAAATCTATTCCCTATTCGGTGGTGCGTTTAGGAACGTGGTGCCCAAAGTGCAGGGGAAAGAGAAGTTGGAATACTCGCCGCAATAGGGAAGATTAGATAGCACCTTTTCATGTTGCTAGCCTGCTCTAGCAATAAGCAGACACCGTGAATAGGCAGACCTGTATGACAGCAACGGGTCGAACTGAGTCATGTTCACCCAATCCCCAGTCGACACAAGGGCGCATGATTTCGTGCGGCGCAACAATTGCTTGTTGTCCTTGCCGCTGAAAATTGGCCAACTTGAGTTTTAGCGTTTCAGATACTTTTGCTCGCCAGAAAATCCGGACATCGCTTTTTAGCCCGAAACGAAACCTCCGGACTGGAGGTTGTAATCCCATAGACTGTGTTGGTCAATCTCCGTGAGAAATGACGGACGTTCAACGACATCAACGATTTCGTATTCACGGATATCCGTCTGGCGCGGTATTGGCTGATCCAAAGGAGCGCCACGAGGACCGATGATCGCCTTTACGAGAGGGGCTCTGGGATTGGGGCTGCGGCGGATGACAATGGCGAGCTCGCCGCTGTGCAGCTTGACGAACAGTCCCGGTGGGAAAATGCCGAGTTCCTTCATGAAAAAAACCGCCAGGTCTTCATCGAACTCGCCGCCGCGCCTGAGGAATAACTGGCGCAATACCGCCTTGCTGAGCAAGGCCTTGCGGTAAGCCCGCGGGCTGATCATGGCAGTGTAGGTATCCGCAAGTTTTAGTATCCTCGCCCAAGGGCTGATGACCGTACCCGATAAGCCGGAGGGATATCCGTTGCCATCTGGAAACTCGTGGTGCTGAGCCACCGCGTTGGTCCAACTCGGGTCGATGGCACCAAGTGCCTCCAATAGCTTTACGCTTTCATGCGGGTGCTCGGTAATGGCTTGCTGCTGCTCCGGTCTTAAAGGTTCCGTCTGGAATGTCAGTTCGTCCTGTAGTTGCCGCATGGACAAATCGCAAGTCAGCGCGGCGGCAATCAGCTGCCGGCGGTTTCTCTCCGGAATGCCGCGGCGCGTGGCCAGTAATTCACACAGCACCGCCCGGTTCAGCGCGTGACTGATGCTGTAGCGGCCACCCGTGTTGCCCAGGTGAATTGCCCCAAGAACCGCATCGGCATCCAGTTGGCACATTGACTGGATATCCTTGGCAAGCTGAAGTGCATGCTGAGGGAATGGCGGGGTTTTTCCCGGTAAGCCTCTTTGGGTGCCAGCTGCTTTCCCTTCAAGGAAATTGGTCAGTTGTTGTGTAGCGGATGGGCTGTCGGACGGTGCTGCATTGATGATCTGCTCGCTGCTCACCAGAAGGTGCTCCAGCCGACTGTAGCAATCGTCCAGTAGTTGAAACGGTGATGCCGCCCGTTCGGTATTCAGTTCTCGGTCGCTTTCCTGCGTCGGAACGCTGATGCAAAACAGGCCCCGCTCCAACAGGAAATCTACCTGTTTTTGTGATTCGACGATTACGCCACTCGTCAGGAGCAGATGTCCTTGACCATCGTAACAGTCAAAAGGGAGCGGGGTGCCCGCCCGAATCTGGTCATTGGCAAGTTTGTTCACTGTGGGATCTCGTCAAAGCGACCTGAAAGATCATCCAGATAATCGCCGAGTTCATGGGAGGAGAGTCCCATTTCTTCCAGCACACGGGGGCCAATGGTCTCCCAGACGGGATTCGTCTGCCTGTTGATGCGCAGATACGCGTGTATGGCCAATTGGATGATGGCAACCAGTGATATTGCTGCTCCTGCTTCTTCTGTCGGGATCTCGTGGTGATAGCGAATCGCCGTGCAGACAAAATCGGGGAGCCCCCAGTGACGTGCGACCAGATAACCGATGCTGCAGTGGTCTACTTTGAATTTGGCATCCTCTTCAGCCAGGTTTGGCCAGCAACGGTTGTCGTCCAGTTGAAGTTGTTTGCAGTAATCCGGGAAGCGCATCATTAACACGGGGACGCCACACTGGTGAAAGATTCCCGCCATGTAGGCCTGATCAGGGAATACGTTGCAGACTGTCACATGGTCGCCGGCAATCATCGCGGCCAGTTCAGCTACTTCGCCGGAGCGCGTCCAGAAGCGTGCAAACGCATTTTTGGCGCCAGCACTGATTGCGGTGGATAGCGCAATGGCCTGCACGAGGCTATAGGTCTGCTTGATGCCAATAACTTGAAGCACTTCGTCAAGCTTGTTGAATTTTCGCCCGCGCGAAAAGACCGGAGAGCGTGATGCCTTGAATAGCATGGCAACCAACCCGGGATCCTGGTTGATGATGCGGCTTATTGATCCGACGTTGTAGTCGTCACGGGCAAGCTTCTCTCGCAACTCAATCAGAACTCTGGGCTGTGGCGGGATGCGGATGCCGTTGGCGGCAATGTTATCAAGCGCCTGCTGGTCCTCGGCTTGCAATCATCTCTCCCGAATGGCAAGTGTTGATCAGACCCGATCGCGTCGTCTCAACGTTTAAGTGTGCTGTATTTGTCTCGTGTTGGCAGACGGAATCAGTTATCCAGAAAGCAATGCCGAGCAAATTTTTTTGTTTCAATACTACCGGTAATCCGCCTGTTGGGTAAGTCAATCGCAGGTCAGAAAAAAAGCCCCGGCGTTTTTGCGTCGGGGCTTTTTTGCTGCGGTCTGGCAGGCTCAGCCTTCCGCCACTCGTTTGGCAATGTGCGCCAGCGCTTCCTCAACCTGATCGATGAGGATCAGGCACAGATCGCCGGATTGCAGAGTGCCCAGCGCAGTGTCAATGGCCAGAAACTCGCCGGTGATTTCTTTGACTTCGCTGGTGCGCTTGGCATTTTTCAGGCCGAGTTGCAGTAGTGCAAGCACCTCGCCGTCGGCGCGTCCGCGCTGGCACTGATCCTGATAAAGCACAACCTGATCGAAGGCGTCGCCGATGATTTCTGTTTGCTGGCGGATGTCTTCGTCGCGCCGGTCGCCGGCGCCACTGATCACCACACAGCGGCGCTTGGCCGGCATGTTGTCGATGGCGCTGACCAGTGCGTTGATGGCGTCCGGGTTGTGGCCGTAGTCGGCGATCAGTGTTGCGCCTCGGTAGCTGAACAGGTTGAAGCGGCCAGGGGCGCTTTGTGCGTCATTTACGAAACCAGCGAGGCCGGCGCGGATGATCGCCCAGTCAATTTCCAAAGCCCAACCGGCGCCTGTCGCCGCCATGGCGTTTTCGATCTGAAAACCGATGGCGCCGTTCTGGGTGACGGGGATTTCGGCCAGTGCAATGCGCTGCTCGAAGCCGCCCTCGGAGGCGACGATCGAATCGCCATCAAGGTAAATGACACGTTTGCCCTGTGCGCGGTGCATGGCCATGACCGGGTGGTTGCGGTCGCAGGCGAAGAAGGTGACTTTGCCGGGGCAGGCATCGGCCATGCGCACGACCATCGGATCGGCGGCGTTAAGTACGGCGACGCCTGTGTCCGGCTTGACGTTGCGCACGATGACGCGCTTCACTACAGCGAGGTCTTCGACCGTGCTGATGTACGACAGGCCAAGGTGATCGCCCATACCGATGTTGGTGACGACCGCAACATTGCACTGGTCGAAACCCAGGCCTTCGCGAAGAACGCCACCCCGTGCTGTTTCCAGCACAGCGGCATCGACGTCAGGGTGCAGCAGAACGTTCTTGGCACTCTTCGGGCCGCTGCAGTCGCCGGTGTCGATACGTTGGCCTTCGATGTAGACGCCGTCGGTGCTGGTCATGCCGACGCGCAGGCCCTTGCTGCCGAGAATGCTGGCAATCAGGCGAACCGTCGTGGTTTTGCCGTTGGTGCCGGCGACGGCGATCAGCGGGATGCGTGCATCGTCGCCATCGGCAAACATGTTGGCGACAATCGCTTCACCGACCGCACGGCCCTTGCCGAACGACGGCTGCAGGTGCATGCGCAGGCCGGGTGCGGCGTTCAGTTCGACGATGCCGCCACCTTGATCTTCGAGTGGTTTGAGTACGCTGTCGCAAACGACGTCAACGCCGGCGATGTCGAGGCCGATGGTTTGTGCGGCAGCGATGGCGCGTGCGGCAAAGTCGGGGTGGACGTCATCGGTAACGTCGGTTGCCGTACCGCCGGTGGACAGGTTGGCATTATTGCGCAGGACGACGCGGGTGCCGCGTGCCGGTATGGAGTCTGCGGTCAGCCCCTCGGTTGCCAGACGGGCCAACGCGATGTCGTCAAAGCGGATTTTGGTCAGCGAGGTGGCATGGCCGGTACCGCGCCGTGGGTCGCTATTGACCAGTTCGACGAGTTCACGGACGCTGCGCACGCCATCGCCGACCACGGTCGGCGGTTCGCGCCGGGCGGCAGCGATCAGCTTGTTGCCGATCACCAGCAGGCGGTAGTCGTGGCCGGGGATATAGCGTTCGACGAGGACTTCGTCGCTGACCTCGACGGCGACGGCATAAGCGCCTTCGACTTGCTCGCGGGTAAGCAGATTGACGGCGACGCCCTTGCCCTGATTGCCATCCTGCGGCTTGACGACGACAGCGCCGCCAATCTCGCAGGCGGCGGCCCAGGCGTCTGCCGCATCGAGTACCGGGCGACCGGCCGGGACCGGGACGCCAGCGGCGTGCAGCAGAGTCTTGGTCAGTTCCTTGTCCTGTGCGATGGCTTCAGCCACTGCGCTGGTCTGGTCAGTTTCGGCGGCCTGGATGCGCCGCTGTTTGCTGCCCCAGCCAAATTGCACCATGCTGCCTTCGGTCAGGCGGCGGAAGGGAATGTTGCGCGCCATGGCGGCGTAAACAATGGAGCCGGTGCTTGGTCCGAGGCGTACGTCTTCATCGAGCTCGCGCAGGCGGTGCAAGGCCTCGGTGAGATCAAACGGCGTGTCGTCCACCGCTGCCTGGCATAGCGCTTCGGCGAGTTCAAAAGCCAGTCGGCCAACCGCCTCCTCGCTGTATTCGGCGATCACCTGATAGGTTCCGGCTTCCAGAGTGACTGCGGTGCGGCTGAAGGTTACCGGGCAGCCGGCTTGTGCCTGCAGGCCGAGCGCGGCAAATTCCAGCGCATGCGCCATCGATACGGCCTCATCGTGGCCGGCCGGTTGGAGCATGGCAATTTCCGGGAAACGTTCGCGCAATCGCAATTCGAAACCGGGCATGTCGCCAATTGTGCACTCGGCTTCCGTGCAAGAGACAATCGCTTCGATCGCCGTATGACGGCTCCACAGATTGGGTCCGCGCAGTGCGCGAATACGTGATACTTCCATGAACAGTTTCCTCGGGTTTCTTGTTTGGTCAGCGGCTGGGAAAAAGAATCAAGAACTTACCGCAGAGGCGCAGAGGGAACGCAGAGATTACGCAGAGAAAACCATCTTTATTAAGGTTTTCTCTGCGTGTCCTCTGCGCCTCTGCGCCTCTGCGGTGGGGTTTTGAGATTTTATTCACAGCCAGTCAGCCTACAGAGAAGGTTTCGATTCCGATGCGCATCAGGTCGGGCGTGATACCGAGCGCCCACGCTGCACCAACCGCAGCGAGAACGTTTTCGATCTGGGCCGGCGTCCTTCCGCCATCGGTCAGCGGGATATCGCTCAGCTTGGTCAGTGCAACTTCATCCGGGCCGCTGGCCAGCATCAACTGGCCGTCACGCACCAGCACGGCTCGTCCGCCTTGCGCCCGGTGTTCGGTGATCGCCGGCAGGTCGGCGTCTAGCGCGAAGTAGATGACTTCGCCATCGCACAGCTCAGCCATTTCGATCAGCATCTGCTCTTTGGCGTTGAGTACTGCAGCGCCTTTCGGCAGGACCAGATCAACCTGCGTACGCAGCACGTTGTAGACCTGTTCAGGGGTTTCGATGTAGTAAGCAGCGCCGTAATGCCGGGTCGGTTCGATGTTGGTGATTACGCCAACCTGACAGCGATCATAGGCCAGTCCTTCACCAAGAATGGTGTCGCTGCCGTTTTCGAAGACGGCTGCTTCAACGGCACGATTCATCAGGATGCGATTGGCGGCTTCCCATTTTGCGCGGTCCCCTTTGTCAACCAGCCGGCGATCCAAAAAAAGGCCGTCACTGCAGGCCAGTCCGGTGCATTTTCCGGAGAGCGTCAGGAGTCGTGCAACAAGACGTGCAACGGTGGTTTTGCCAAAGCTGCCGGTGACGCCAACGACCGGTATGCGCCCGTCGTCGCCATTCGGGAACAGGTGGTCGACAATGGCGCGTCCGACCGGCCGCGCAACGCCGTTCTCCGGTTTCAGGTGCATCAGCAGGCCGGGGCCGGCATTGACTTCGACGATTGCACCGCGTTGCACATCGAGCGGCTGGGAGATGTCTTCAGCGACCAGATCGACGCCGGCGATGTCGAGCCCGACGATGCGTGCGGCGAGTGAAGCGGCGGCGGCAATGCTCGGGTGCACCAGGTCGGTAATGTCGCAAGTGTGGTTTCCGGTACGCAGAACCATGACTTCGCGCCCGGCCGTCGGCACCGATTCCGGCGTGTAACCCTGACGCTCGACTTCGTGCAGCGCCATCTGGTTGTCGGCGAGCAGAATGACGTCAAGCGGAAATTCTTCGGCGGCGCCACGGCGCGGGTCGGAATTGATCTGCAGGTCGATCAGCTCGTTGATCGTCGATTTGCCATCGCCAACGACTGCGGCCATTTCCCCGCGTGCGGCAGCAACCAGCTTGCCGCCAACAACCAGCAAACGGTGCTCGGAGCCGCGTATGAAACGTTCAACAATGACGCCGCTACCCTGTTCGATGGCTGCCGTGTAGGCCGCTTCGACTTCCTCGCGTGTCATCAGGTTGGTAAATACGCCACGTCCGTGGTTGCCATCGTAAGGTTTGACGACGACCGGCACGCCGATGTCTTCTGCGGCATCCCATGCGTCAGCCGGGCTGCTGACCATGCGCCCTTCGGGCACCGGCACACCGCACGACTGCAGCAGGCTTTTGGTTAGATCCTTGTCGCGCGAAATGCTTTCGGCGATGGCGCTGGTGCGGTCGGTTTCTGCTGTCCAGATGCGGCGGCTTTTTTTGCCGTAGCCAAGCTGGACGAGGTTGCCTGTCGACAACAAGCGAATTGCCGGGATACGTCGATCCTTGGCGGTGGCTGATTCAACGATGGCGCCAGTGCTTGGTCCGAGCAGTTTGCGTTCGGCCATGTCGCGCAGGAGCTCCACTTTTCCGGCAACATCAAATGGCGTGTCTTGAATCGCTGCCATCACCAGTTCGCGTCCGGCGAACAGGCAGGCGCGGGTGACGTCTTCGTGCCAGGCGCGGATGACGACCTTGTACACGCCGCGTTTTGAAGTTTCGCGCGCCTTGCCGAAACCGCCGGGCATGCCGGCGAGGTTCTGCAATTCGAGCGAGACATGCTCAAGGATGTGGCCCGGCCAGGTGCCTTCTTCCAGCCGGCGCAGGAAGCCGCCGCGCTCGCCATAGCTGCAGCGATGCTCGATCAGCGAGGGCAGAAAGGCTTTGAGTCGGTCAACAAAACCCGGAATCTTGTTGGAGGGGAAGTCTTCGAGTTCGCCGATGTCGACGATGGCTTCGAGAACCGGGCGGTAGGTCCAGATGTTTGGCCCGCGCAGATGGCGGATCTCAAGAAACTTGATGTCTTTCGTTTTCATTTAGTCAGTGTTGGCATAGGGATAGGGGCTAAGCCGGCATGAAGCCAAGGGGAATTGAACTGGTTTGATGCCAGATTAACGCTGTTCACGGCAAATGGCTGACGATTGGTTGAAATATTTCTACTCAAGCGATTATAAGAAACGATCCAGAATCTTGCGACTGTGCGCATCGAGTGCATAACGGTCACGGATCAGGAAGTGTATGCCGTGGCTGTCGGCGATCAGTAATCCCGGTGAGGTGAGGCGGCGAATGTCTTCTTCGCCCTTGAGTACGAGATCGGTTTCGCCATGGTTGGTTTCGACGCGCCAGGTACTCGGCGTGGCGAAACTCGCGACGCTGATGATGCGCGTGATTTCAGGCATGAACTCGCGAATTGCCAATTCGGCTTCGACCAGCGCGCGAAGTTCATCGGGCAGGTCGGTCAGGCGGTTGATCCACGCCAGTTCGTGGCCGTGCGGATCGACCAGTGCAATGCCGTGATCCGGCGCGGCAATCGGGAAGGCGCGCACCGGCACGACGCCTTCATGGGTTTCGCCATCCGGGCCGGTAAATACCAGTCGTCCAAAGGCGTTTCGATTCAGCAGGTAGTCCGGTTGATTGCTCATTCGCGGTCTCCATCGGCACGTGGGCCGTCATC
>JBIJCY010000117.1:0-8063 GCA_044344385.1 Rhodocyclaceae bacterium
TCTTCCTGGGTTACCTGTTTGAACAAATCAAGCAGTGCTTTCATCTTTCACTCCGTTCCGGGTGAGAATCAAAATTCTCGAAGCTGCGGCTTGCGCCGCAACCGCCGTCATTCAACAGTCTGGGAAACTCGCTCAAAAACTTTCTAGAAACGCTCAAGATCAATATCGATCGCCAACGAGCGGATTTCCTTGACCAGCACATTGAAGGACTCCGGCATGCCGGCGTCGATCTTGTGGTCGCCCTTGACGATGTTCTCGTAGACCTTGGTCCGGCCGTTCACGTCATCCGACTTGACCGTCAGCATTTCCTGCAACACGTAGGCAGCGCCGTAGGCCTCAAGCGCCCACACTTCCATTTCACCGAACCGCTGACCACCGAACTGCGCTTTGCCGCCCAGCGGTTGCTGCGTTACCAGCGAGTACGGACCCGTCGAACGCGCGTGCATCTTGTCGTCAACCAGGTGATGCAGCTTCAGTACATGCATGTAGCCCACGGTCACCTGACGCTCGAACTGCTCGCCAGTACGGCCGTCGAACAGGGTCATTTGACCTGACTCGGGCATGCCGGCCAACTTCAGCATGGCCTTGATTTCCTCTTCATTGGCGCCGTCAAACACCGGCGTGGCGAACGGCACGCCATTTTCGAGGTTGCCGGCCAGTTCCATAATTTCCTTGTCGTTGAGCTGATCAAGGTCTTCCGGCTTGCCATTGCTGTTGTACACCTGCTCGAGGAAACCGCGCACCTCTTTGCTGTTGGCCTGGCGGCGCAACATGTCGCCGATCTTGAAGCCAAGTCCTTTGGCGGCGAGACCGAGGTGAACTTCGAGAATCTGACCGACGTTCATCCGCGACGGCACGCCGAGCGGATTGAGAACGATATCGACCGGACGGCCATCGGCCATGTACGGCATGTCTTCGACCGGAACAATGCGTGACACCACACCCTTGTTACCGTGGCGGCCGGCCATCTTGTCACCCGACTGCAGGCGACGCTTGACGGCCACATAAACCTTAACCATCTTCTGCACGCCCGGCGGCAACTCATCGCCTTGCGTCAGTTTCTTGCGTTTCTCTTCGAAGGCAACGTCGAAATCCTTGCGCGTTTGCTCAAGGCCTTCGCGTAGCGATTCGAGTTGCTGGGCCACGTCCTCATCTGCCATGCGGATATCAAACCAGTGATGCGGATCGATACCGTCAATGTATACCTTGCTGACTGCGGTGCCCTTGGCCAGCTTTTTCGGTCCGCCATTGGCCGGCTTGCCGACGATCAGACGTTCGACACGGGCGAAGGCGTCGCGTTCAACGATACGCATCTGGTCGGCAAGATCGAGTTTGTAACCGCGCAGGTGATCGTCGATGATCGACTGGGCACGCTTGTCGCGTTCGATACCCTCGCGGGTGAACACCTGCACGTCGATGACCGTACCGGCGATGCCGGATTGAACGCGCAGCGAAGTATCCTTCACATCGGAAGCCTTCTCGCCGAAAATCGCGCGCAGCAGCTTTTCTTCCGGCGTCAGCTGGGTTTCACCCTTCGGCGTCACTTTGCCAACCAGCACATCCCCGGCTTCGACTTCAGCACCGATGTAAACAATGCCGGACTCGTCCAGACGCGACAGTTGCGACTCACCAAGCGAAGCGATATCACGGGTGATTTCTTCCGGACCAAGCTTGGTATCGCGTGCGACGATCGTCAATTCCTCGATGTGAATCGAAGTAAAGCGGTCTTCGGCAACGACACGCTCGGAGATCAGAATCGAATCCTCGAAGTTGTAACCGTTCCAAGGCATGAAGGCGACCAGCATGTTCTGACCGAGAGCCAGTTCGCCCTTGTCGGTCGATGCGCCGTCAGCCACTACATCGCCCTTGGCGATAATGTCGCCAACGCGAACCAGCGGTCGCTGGTTGATGTTGGTGTTCTGGTTGGAACGGGTGTACTTCACCAGATTGTAAATATCGACGCCGACTTCACCAGCGACGGTTTCATCGTCATTGACGCGAACGACGACACGCGAAGCATCAACGTAATCAACCACGCCGCCACGCAATGCCTGCACTGCGGTACCCGAGTCGACCGCAACCGTGCGCTCGATGCCGGTACCTACCACTGCTTTTTCCGGACGCAAACAAGGCACCGCCTGACGCTGCATGTTGGCGCCCATCAGCGCACGGTTTGCATCGTCGTGTTCAAGGAAGGGAATCAGCGAAGCAGCGACAGATACGATCTGGCTCGGTGCGACGTCCATGTACTGAACGCGCGCCGGCTCGGCCAGAATTGTTTCGCCTTTCGCACGGCAGGTCACCAGATCGTCAGACAGCATACCGACCTTGTCGAGCGCCGAGTTGGCCTGAGCGATAATGAAACCGCCCTCTTCAATGGCCGAAAGGTAGTCGATCTGATCCGTCACCGTGCCGTCGTTAACTTTGCGATACGGTGTTTCAAGGAAACCATAACCGTTGGTGCGTGCAAACAGCGCCAGCGAGTTGATCAGGCCAATGTTCGGACCTTCCGGTGTTTCGATCGGGCAGACACGACCATAGTGCGTCGGATGCACGTCGCGCACTTCAAAGCCGGCACGCTCGCGCGTCAAACCGCCCGGTCCAAGGGCCGAAACGCGGCGCTTGTGCGTGATTTCGGATAGCGGATTGGTCTGGTCCATAAACTGGGAAAGCTGGCTGGAACCAAAAAATTCCTTGATCGCTGCACTGATCGGCTTGGCATTGATCAGATCATGCGGCATCAGATTGTCGGACTCAGCCTGCGACAGACGTTCGCGAACCGCACGTTCAACACGAACGAGACCGGCACGGAACTGGTTCTCAGCGAGCTCGCCGACCGAACGCACACGGCGGTTGCCGAGGTGGTCGATGTCGTCGATTTCGCCGCGGCCATTGCGCAGTTCAACAAGAATCTTGATGACTTCAACGATGTCACGCGGGCTAAGCGTCAGCTGCGGGCGCACTTCGCACAGCACGTTGAGGCTCTTCAACTGCGTAGCCAGCGCCAGCGCGTCTTCTTCCGTCAGGTTTTCGGCAACAGCGCGCCATCCGTAGGAAAGCTCGGAGAGCAGTTGCTCGACAGCAGCAGCAGAACCGCCGGCGGCATCATTGATCGCCTTGATGATCGACTCGTGCTTCGACGGCACGTGCTTGACCATGACTTTGTATTCGACAACGTCCTTGCGCACGACGCGACGATTGAACTTCATCCGGCCAACCGCCGACAAATCGTAACGCTCGTCGGAATAGAACAGGCCATTGAACAGGATCTCAACGGCTTCTTCGGTGGGCGGCTCGCCCGGACGCATCATGCGGTAGATGGCAACGCGCGCGGCTTGCTTGGAGATTGTGTCGTCAGCGCGCAGGGTCTGCGAGATGAAACCACCACGGTCGAGATCACTGATGTACAACGTCTGCAATGACTCGATGCCCGCCTCAACCAGCTTGGCGAGCAGCGCCTCGGTAATCTCGTCGTTGGCATTGGCGAGAATCTCGCCGCTGTCCTTGTCGATGATATTCTGGGCGATCACGCGACTCACCAGAAAATCTTCCGGCACAGCCAGCTGTTTGATGCCGGCAGCATCAAGCTCACGGATGTGCTTGGCTGTGATGCGTTTGTCCTTGGCGACAATGGTCTTGCCCGTCTTGTCGTTGAAATCAAAACGCGCAATTTCACCACGCAAACGCTCAGGCACCAATTCAAACTCAATACCCTTCTTACTCAGCTGGAAGGTATCGAAATCGAAAAACTCGCGCAGGATCTGTTCCGGTGTCAGGCCGATGGCCTTCAGCAGTGTCGTTACCGGCATCTTGCGACGACGGTCGACGCGGAAGAAAAGAATATCCTTCGGGTCGAACTCGAAATCCAGCCAGGAACCGCGATAAGGAATAACCCGCGCCGAGAACAGCAATTTACCCGAACTGTGCGTCTTGCCGCGATCGTGCTCGAAGAACACACCTGGCGAACGGTGGAGCTGCGAAACGATGACGCGCTCTGTACCGTTAATGACGAAGGAACCGGTCGTCGTCATGAGCGGAATCTCGCCCATGTACACTTCCTGCTCCTTTACTTCCTTGATCGTATCCGGTGCTTCGCGGTCGAGAATGATCAGGCGGACCTTGGCACGCAAAGCCGAAGCGAAGGTCAGGCCGCGCTGTTGGCACTCCTTGACATCAAAGCTCGGCTCGGCAAGCGCGTAGCTGACAAATTCCAGCCGCGCGTTGCCGCTATGGCTGCTGATCGGAAAGATCGAGGAAAAGGCAGCCTGCAAGCCCTGGCCGTTTCGCTTTGCAGGAGCAACTGCTGCCTGCAGAAAAGCGGTAAAGGACTCGAGTTGCGTCGCCAGCAGGAACGGAACGTCAAGCACATTTGCGCGCTTGGCGAAGCTCTTGCGGATACGTTTCTTCTCGGTGTAGGAGTAGGTCATGGTCGCTCCGAACTCAGAAAACAAAATCCTCTAGTGCGTACCGCTCCGGGTCGTCAAACCCTGACCGGTGCGCAACGGACAAACGCAAATTGACTGGCTACGTTAGAAATGAGTATTCGCTCACTTCTGCCACTAAAACTTGCGTTTGCGCGCTGCTTACAACTGCCGCAAATGACCGCTAAGCCATTTCCGGGAAAGCACAAAAGGGCTGACGATTAAAAAACCGTCAGCCCATATTGCAGGAACGAGATTACTTGATCTCGACCTTGGCACCTGCGTCATCAAGCAACTTCTTCAGAGCGTCAGCATCAGCCTTGGAAACACCTTCCTTGACGGCCTTCGGTGCGCCATCAACGAGGTCCTTGGCTTCCTTGAGGCCCAGGCCGGTAGCAGCACGAACCACCTTGATGACTTCAACCTTCTTCTCGCCACAGCCCAGGAGCATGACGGTGAATTCGGTCTGTTCTTCAACGGCAGCTGCAGCGGCGGCCGGGCCGGCAACGGCCATGGAAGCAGCAGAAACGCCAAACTTCTCTTCAAACGCCTTGACGAGGTCGTTCAGATCCATAACGGTCATCGAACCAACTGCTTCGAGGATGTCTTCTTTGGTAATAGCCATAATCAATAAACTCCTAAAACTGGATACTTGTAAAAGCTGTCAGCAGACTTGCTAAACAACGAATGTGGGCGGTCAGGCGACCGCTTCTTCTCGTTGCTTGGCCAGCGCGGCAAGCGCACAGGCGAAACCGGTAACCGGTGCCTGCATGATTCCGAGCAGCTTACTGAGTAGTTCTTCACGGCTCGGGATCGAGGCGAGTGATTGCACACCGGCCTTGTCCAGAACCTTACCGGCAAAGCAGCCAGCTTTCAGAACCAGCTTGTCATTGGTTTTTGCAAAGTCGTTAAGCACCTTCGCCGCAGCGACGGGATCCACTGAAATACCGTAGATCAACGGGCCGCTCATCTGCTCAGCAAGGCCAGCAAAATCACTGCCTGCAACTGCACGACGGACCAGGGTGTTCTTCAGCACGCGTAGATACACGCCAGACTTGCGAGCCTGAGCGCGCAGCTTGGTGAGGTCACCGACCTCAATACCGCTGTACTCAGCCACGACGATCGTCTGGGCGGTAGCTACTTGAGCCGACACCTCAGCCACGACGGCTTTCTTTTCATCAAGATTGAGACCCACGGGCCCTTCCTCCTATCAAGTCAACACACGGCGCATCCGGTTGGATACACCGCACCTACGGCGACCTGGATCAAGAGCAACAACGAAAAAACTCTCGCTGTAAAATCCTGTTCGGGGCACACCGTCTACGCAGGCCGCTTGCACACTTAAGCCTCGAGGCGATAACCAGCCCTTTGGCACCTGCGGTCTTTGACGATCTGCAGACACTGCGTTAGCAGCATCTGCAGCCCAAAGTTCGTTGCGGAGTTACATCAAAAACGCAACTCCGCGCATTTTCACAACGTTGAAGAATCCACGCGAACGCCAGGACCCATGGTGCTGGAGATTGCGATTTTCTTCAGATACTGGCCCTTGGAGCTGGCTGGCTTAGCCTTGGTCAATGCTTCGACCAGCGCCTTGAGGTTGAGTGCCAGTTTATCGGCATCAAACGAAGCGCGGCCGATGGTGCTATGGACAATACCGCCCTTGTCGGTACGGTACTGAACCTGACCGGCTTTGGCGTTCTTGACGGCGGTAACAACATCCATGGTCACTGTGCCAACCTTCGGGTTCGGCATCAGACCGCGCGGGCCGAGAATCTGGCCAAGCTGACCGACGACGCGCATGGCGTCCGGCGTAGCGATGACGATGTCAAAATTCATCACGCCGGCCTTGATTTCGGCAGCGAGGTCGTCAAAACCGACGATATCGGCACCGGCAGCCTTGGCAGCTTCAGCCTTTTCGCCTTGCGCAAAAACAGCAACGCGAACAGTCTTGCCCGTACCCGCCGGCAACACAACGGAACCACGAACCAACTGGTCGGATTTCCGCGCATCGATACCGAGGCTGACAGCTACGTCGATCGACTCATCAAATTTTGCAGTGGCAAGTTCCTTGGCCAGTTTCAGTGCGTCGCCAACGGCGTAGCTTTTGTTGGCGTCAACTTTTCCCTGCATCGCTTTTTGGCGTTTGCTCAGAGTTGCCATGTTAGAGACCCTCCACCGTAATGCCCATCGAACGGGCGCTGCCGGCGATCGTACGCACCGCAGCATCCATGTCGGCGGCGGTCAGATCGGGCATTTTTTGTGTAGCGATGGCTTCGCACTGGGCGCGCGTCAGCTTGCCAACCTTGTCGGTATGGGGCTTCGGGCTACCCTTTTGAATACCCGCGGCCTTCTTGATCAGAATGGTCGCCGGCGGCGTCTTCATGATGAAGGTGAAGCTCTTGTCCGCGAAGGCGGTAATTACCACCGGAATCGGCAGACCTGGCTCCAGACCCTGGGTCTGCGCGTTGAAGGCCTTGCAGAATTCCATGATGTTCAGACCGCGCTGACCCAGCGCCGGACCGATTGGGGGCGAAGGATTAGCCTTGCCCGCCGGTACTTGCAGCTTGATAAAGCCGACAATTTTCTTTGCCACGTTACGACTCCTTTAAATGGGTTCAAACGCGCTTTTCATGGCGCTCCCCAACGACAAACGCGGCCCGAAAGCCGCACTACTGCAGCGCGAGGGGCAAACCTGCGCGCTGCGAAATTTCGCTGGATCAGGCTTTTTCGACCTGTCCAAACTCAAGTTCCACCGGCGTCGCACGACCGAAAATCGTGACCGAAACGCGCAAGCGGTTCTTTTCGTAATTGACCTGCTCGACCGAACCGTGAAAATCGGTAAACGGACCGTCCTTGACGCGAACAACCTCGCCCGGCTCGAACAACACCTTTGGGCGCGGCTTCTCAACGCCCTCTTGCATCTGCTGCATGATCTTCTCGACTTCCTTTTCGGAAATCGGCGTCGGCTTGTTGGCGGTACCGCCAACAAAACCGGTGACCTTCGGCGTGCTTTTAACCAAGTGCCAGGAGTCGTCGTTCATCTCCATTTCCACCAGCACGTAGCCGGGGAAGAACTTGCGCTCCGAGATACTCTTCTGGCCCAGTTTTAACTCGACAACCTCTTCAACCGGAACGAGAATGCGGCCAAAAACATCCTGCATTCCCTGCCGTTGAATGCGCTCGGTGAGCGCACGCATGACACTCTTCTCGAAGCCTGAATAGGCGTGAACCACGTACCAGCGCATGCTCATGATTTTTTCCATCCAAGAACCAGGTCGTACAAAACCCACTCAAGGCTCTTGTCGGTCAGCCAGAGAAAAAGCGCCATAACTACAACAAAGGCAAAGACGGCGCCGGTTGTCTGCAAGGTTTCCTTGCGCGACGGCCAGACGACTTTTTTAGCTTCGTTAATTGCTTCTTTCGCAAATCCGAAAAAGCGCTGACCAGGCTCAGTCTGCCAGGCAACCGCTGCCGCCACACCCATCCCTGCGAGCACTGCGAGAATACGCAGGATCATTGCCTGTTCGGCGAGCAGGTAAAAGCCGGCCACACCAGCAGCAAGCAGTACCAGCGCCAGCGCAAACTTGATTTTATCGGCCATTTCTTCAGCTTTAGTTATTGATGGCAGGGGCGGAGAGAATC
>JBIJCY010000118.1:0-8039 GCA_044344385.1 Rhodocyclaceae bacterium
GCGACTCCGCCCGCGCACGCATGGTCGAGGGTGTGAACATCCTGGCCGACGCAGTCAAGATCACCCTTGGCCCGAAGGGTCGCAATGTGGTTCTGGAGCGCTCGTACGGAGCCCCGACGATTACCAAGGACGGCGTTTCCGTCGCCAAGGAAATCGAACTGAAGGACAAGTTCGCCAATATGGGCGCACAGATGGTCAAGGAAGTTGCTTCCAAGACTTCCGATATCGCTGGTGACGGCACCACGACCGCTACCGTTCTGGCCCAGTCGATCGTCCGCGAAGGCATGAAGTATGTTGCCGCCGGTATGAACCCGATGGATCTGAAGCGCGGTATCGACAAGGCCGTGATCGCTACCCTCGAAGAGCTGAAGAAGCTGTCGAAGCCGTGCTCGACCAACAAGGAAATCGCTCAGGTCGGTTCGATCTCCGCCAACTCCGACGCCGCAATTGGCGAGATCATCGCCAAGGCGATGGACAAGGTCGGCAAGGAAGGCGTTATCACTGTTGAAGATGGCAAGTCACTCGACAACGAACTCGACGTCGTCGAAGGCATGCAGTTCGACCGCGGTTACCTGTCGCCTTACTTCATCAACAATCCGGAAAAGCAGAGCGCCATTCTGGATAATCCGTTTGTTCTGATCGTCGACAAGAAGATCTCGAACATCCGTGATTTGCTGCCCGTGCTTGAGCAGGTTGCCAAGGCTGGCCGTCCGCTGCTGATCGTTGCTGAAGATGTCGATGGCGAAGCGCTGGCCACACTCGTCGTCAATAACATCCGTGGCATCCTGAAGACCTGTGCCGTCAAGGCACCTGGCTTCGGCGATCGTCGCAAGGCCATGCTCGAAGACATCGCCATCCTGACCGGTGGCCAGGTGATCGCTGAAGAAGTCGGTCTGACCCTCGAGAAAGCTACCCTGGAAGAACTCGGCCAGGCCAAGCGCATCGAAATCGGCAAGGAAAACACCACGCTGATCGACGGCGCCGGCGTTGCTGCCAACATCGAAGCACGCGTCAAGCAGATCCGTGCCCAGATCGAAACCTCGACCAGCGATTACGACAGCGAGAAGTTGCAGGAACGCGTTGCCAAGCTGGCCGGCGGCGTTGCGCTGATCAAGGTCGGTGCGGCTACCGAAGTTGAAATGAAAGAGAAGAAGGCACGCGTTGAAGACGCACTGCACGCTACCCGTGCAGCCGTTGAAGAAGGTATCGTTCCCGGCGGCGGTGTTGCGCTGCTGCGTGCCCGCGTTGCGCTGGCCAACCTCAAGGGTGACAACCACGACCAGGACGCCGGCATCAAGATCGTTCTGCGCGCGATGGAGCAGCCGCTGCGTGAAATCGTTGCCAACGCCGGTGAAGAGCCTTCCGTTGTTGTCAATGCCGTGGTCAATGGCAGTGGCAACTACGGCTACAACGCCGCCACCGGTCAGTACGGTGACATGGTTGAAATGGGCGTGCTCGATCCGACCAAGGTGACGCGCACTGCACTGCAGAACGCTGCTTCGATCGCCGGCCTGATGTTGACCACCGATTGCATGATTGCTGAACTGGTTGAAGACAAGCCAGCTGGCGGCGGCATGGGTGACATGGGCGGCATGGGCGGCATGGGTGGTATGGGCGGCATGGGGATGTAATTGCCGGGCATCTGATGCCGGTCTGAGCTTCCCTGCTCTTGAAAAACCCCGCATGGTTTGGCTGTGCGGGGTTTTTCTTTTTCTGGACGCCTTGTTTGCAAGCTTGATGCGCTGTGCATGTGGTGCTGGTGCCAGCCTTTGGTTTTATGGTGCTGGTGCCAGCCTTTGATTTTATGGTGCTGGTGCCAGCCGCTGATGCTATGGTGCGCTGCAAAAACGGGAGGGCGCCGATTTTGATACACTCAGGGCGAGACAAGGCACGGTTGCGGCAGCGTAAAGGCGGCGCAGCGGGTGTCGGGGGTGCGGTGTAGCGGGGCTTGAAAAAATGGCGAGGAGCGCCCGGTGCAGGATCGGGCACTCCCCGAGTTCTGGCCGAAACCAAAACTCCCAAGACCATAAAGGAGAACAGCGTGCGTAGCATAAAACCAGCAGCTTACAAAAAGCTTACGCGCGCCAACGATTGAACGGAGTCCATGCGAATTCTCCTTGCTGAAGATGACCAGATCATTGCCGATGGCTTGAGCCGGTCCTTGCGTCAAACCGGTTATGCCATAGATTGTGCCTACAACGGTCTCGATGCCGATACGGCCTTGTTGACCAATACCTATGATCTGGTAATTCTTGATCTTGGCTTGCCGAAGCTTTCCGGCCTTGATGTGTTGCGTCGTTTACGCAGCCGTAATTCAAAAGTGCCGGTGTTGATTCTGACCGCGCTCGACGGCATCAACGATCGCGTCAAGGGCCTTGATCTGGGGGCCGATGACTACATGGCCAAACCCTTCGAACTGCCCGAGCTGGAAGCGCGCGTGCGAGCGCTCACGCGACGTTCGTCGGGCACCACGCCGGTCATTCAATGCGGTTTGCTGGTCTTCGATCAGGCAGACCGGACGGCGCAAATTGACGGTGCGATCCTTGATCTTTCGGCACGCGAACTCGGCTTGCTCGAAGTTCTGCTTTCGCGGGTCGGGCGGCTGGTGAGCAAGGATCAGCTGGTCGATCATCTGTGTGGCTGGGGCGAAGAAGTGAGCCACAACGCCATCGAGGTTTACGTTCACCGTTTGCGCAAGAAGATCGAATCGGGCGGCGTACGCATCACCACCGTTCGCGGTCTCGGATACTGCCTTGAAAAGCCTCCGGAAGAACGCCGGCTCTGACGGGCAGCGCTCGCTGTTCGGCGAGATACTGGACTGGATGCTGGCGCCGCTGCTGTTCGTCTGGCCGATCAGTATTGCGGTAACCCACTTTTTCGCCAACAACGTCGCCGGGTTTCCTTATGACCAGGCGCTACGCGAGCATGTGACAGCCATTTCCCGTCAGATCAAGTTCGTTGACGGGCGTCCGCAAATCGCCTTGGCGGGCTCGGTGCGAATACTTTTGCGTTCCGACGAAATCGACAACGTCTATTTCCACGTGTTGGGGGCGGGCGGTAAAATGCTCGTCGGCGACAAGGAACTGCCTGTGCCGGGGCCTGGCGTGGTCAGCGAACGCGATGAGCCGGGTGAGCTGTATTTCCGTGACACTGAATACAACGGGCAGGATCTGCGTCTTGCCTATATGTACCTGGCCGAGCCAAATACGCCGCGCGAGCGCTGGCTGCTTATCGAGGTGGGTGAGACCCTCGAAAAACGCTCGCAGCTTTCCAACAAGATTATTGCCAGCGTCATTTTGCCGCAATTTGTGATCATTCCGCTGGCGGTCATTCTCGTCTGGTTTGGTTTGTCGCAGGGTTTGCGCCCGCTGACCCGTCTGCGTGAACGGATCGAAGCGCGGCGCGAGGCCGACTTGTCGCCCATTGCCCTGCGGCGCGTGCCGGAGGAGTTGCGGCCGTTGACTGAGGCTTTCAATTCGATGCTCGCCCGCATGCAGCGCAACGTCGAAGCGCAGCGTCGCTTTGTGGCGGATGCTGCACACCAGATGCGTACGCCGCTTACCGGGCTGAAGACACAGGCGCAACTGGCGATGCGTGAGACCGACCCGGCACAATTGCGTCACGCGCTGCGCCAGATGTCGACCAGCGTTGATCGTGCTTCTCATCTGGTCGATCAACTGCTTGCACTGGCACGCGCCGAAGCGAGTGAGCATTCGCAGCAGGCGCTGGTGCCGCTCAATCTTGACCAGTTGCTGCACGAGATCGTCGAGGGTTGGGTTGTCCAGGCGCTCGCCAAAAGCATTGATATTGGTTATGAACCGGCTGGCGAAGTCTACATATTGGGCAACGCTTTTCTGTTGCGCGAGATGATCAATAACCTGATCGACAACGCCCTGCGTTATACGCCGGATGGCGGGCGGGTGACTTGCCGCATTGTCGCGCAAGGCGATTTTGCGCTGCTTGAAATTGAAGACAGCGGAATCGGGATTTCCGATGAAGAAATACTTCGCGTTTTTGACCGGTTTTATCGCGTTGATGGCACCGGCGCAGAGGGCAGTGGTCTGGGTTTGGCTATTGTTCGCGAGATTGCCGAGCTGCATCAGGCGGCAGCCAGCTTACGTCCCAACACCCGAAGTTCGGCCGGTGAGCAGGTGTGCGGCTCCATCGCGCGCGTGGTATTCCCGGGGTATCACCGGCCGCGGCCGGCGCCCGATATTCCGGAGCACGTGCAGACAGGTTTTGCGTGACAGGCCGTGTTTGGAGAATGTTTTGCGGCTTTGATTTTGACGAAAGAGCATCGACTCGCTATAATGCCGCCTTCGTTTGGCCAATTAGCTCAGTTGGTAGAGCAGCGGATTGAAAATCCGCGTGTCCGTGGTTCGATTCCGCGATTGGCCACCAGAATACAAGGCCCCGTTCGTCTTTTGACCTGCGGGGCCTTTGCTATTGGTTTTCAGTATTGAGGCAGGGTTTCGGCATGGGGTGACCGCTCCGTCCGGTCTTGATACGGTTCTGCCTGAGGTCGTTCTTGATGAATCAGTCGGTGCTGCCAATCGTCTGGATTAGCCTGACTAAGCCGTAGCGCGTCTGCGATCGCTGCCTTCTGCTGTTTCTCGAGCTTGGCTGCGGCGATTGCTTATGGTCCGACGGTCACACCCCTGCCGGCGATCAGAGGTGGCCTGAGGGTTGTTTTGTAGTCTGCGGTCGAAATGTTGCTTGTTGACGGTGTAGACGAAATCGCCATAGCGAATCTCGATCGATGCAAAATTGTAATAACACTCTTCTTGTTCTAGTAGCGCGAAGGCTTCATCGAGCGAATTGGCGGGCAGAATGTAATTTTTTTTCTGTCCTGTGGCATCGTGACGAGCGGAGATCACCGTAATTGAGCTTAGCATGACGACCTATTGATCAAAGTTGAGGTTGATTGGCGCTTGCTGCAAAAAGATTAGGAGGGGAGGTTGTCCTCGTTGTGTAGCGGCAAGTTCAAAGCAATATTTCAGCCAGTTTTTTAAAATTTAATTTAATCAATTTGTTATACGCGGTCTTCGGTGGTGCTCTGCTGGCCTCTGTAAAACATGCCGACATGAGCTGTTTCGCGGCAACCGGTACCGACTGGCTGACCGACGCAAAAATAAGTTCTCTGCGCAGATGGTTGCTTCAATCCGCGTGTCCGCACCCTTTCAGGCCGTTTCTTCCCCTTGGTTATGTTGCCGGTAGAGCCGTAAATAGCGCTCGTCGGATTGCTTGAGGCGCTCTGCCGCCAAGCGGAAAAAAATCTTCAGCATTTTTGATTGAAGCCCCGGCGAGGCATTGTGTAGCCGGGCATACGGCCATTTGCCGATGGTGCTATCGGTTGTCGCTACGACGGTTGCGGCCCGTGGCGACGGCGTTTCTTCGGCGAAGGCCAGTTCGCCAAAGAGCGTTCCGGCGTCGAGCAGCGCCATCAGCTTGTATTTTTGAAAAACGCTCGCTTCACCCTCGAGCAGCAGGTAACACGAGCGGGCATTGTCGCCCTCGTGCATGAATACTGTCTGCGCCGGGACTTTTCGCCACCGCGAAATGCGCAGCAGTTCCCACAGCTCGGCGTCGTTGAGTGATTCAAGCAATGGCAGGTGGCGTAACTGATCGTAGAGTTCGGCCTCGGCGGGTCGTTTTTCAACAGCTGTGTGTGCAACCGATGCGCTGGCGCAGTGCGTCGTCAGCGCTGAAAGGGCTGCCGGCCAGTTGGCGAAACGGTCTTCCAGGCTGCGTGCGAGCATTTTGTCGAGCAATGCGTCAAGGCTCGCCGGCAGATCGGGGCGGAAGCTGCTCAGCGGCTCCCGCTCGCCATTGAGAACCTTGTACATCAGCGATGCCTGGTCGGGAGCGTCGAAGGGCCGTTTGCCGGTTAGCAACTGGTGCATTACCACGCCGAGTGCGTAGATGTCGGCCTGTGGGGTGACCCATTGGCGGAACAGTTCGGGGGCCATGTAGGCCAGTGAGCCGATGTCCATCACCTGCGTCGCGGAGTCGTCGCGCGACCAGTAGGCGGCGCCAAAATCGCAAACCTTGGCTTCGCCGGGGCCGACGTATTGCAGATTGGCCGGCTTGATGTCGCGATGAATGATGCCGGCGCGGCAGGCGTAATCGAGCGCGCTGGCGCACTTGTAGGCGATCTCGAGGACTTCGGAAACCGGTTTCAGGTTGTCTGCTTTGGTGTACGGCTGGAGCGTGCCGTGCGGCAGATATTCCATCACCAGATAGGCGCTCTCGTCGCCGAAGCCCGCGTCATATACTTCGACGATATAAGGGTGGTGCAGGCTGCCAGCCAGATGCACTTCGTTGAGCCATGCCTTGCGCACCAGCGCTTGTTCCGGATCGTTGCGAAACACTTGGGGATGCGCGACCTTCAGCGCAACTTCGCGTTGCGCAAACGTGTCCCAGGCGAGAAAAACAGTCCCGGTTGCGCCGCATCCAAGCTCGCCGCGCACCTCGTAGCGCTGGCTTAGGCCGGCGGGAAGTTTTATAGAGGAGGTGTCGTTGGCTGGCATGTGTTTGGCGATCAAGTATTGCTGTCGCCATGTTAGCCGCTTGGCAGGCGCTTGCGTAGACCCTTTGCACGGTGGGTGCGTGCGATCTTGCCGATGAACGAGGGCTTGCCAGCGATCGGCAGGTGCGATTCAAGTCACGCAGCTGAGCACGCAGCCCGTTACCGGCTTAGGCGTTGCGATGTGTCTGAGCGTAGGCTGTCAGCGCCTTGTTGAGATAGGCAGAGGGTATGGCAGCAAGGGTGCTTGCCAGATTGAGGGGTTCAATTGTTTTTGCAAAACTCGCACTGAACTGATGAATGCTGTTGATTGCAGCATTCTTTTGGGTTGCCAGCAAGGCGTCGAGCTTGCTGGTATCAATTGATGCGAGATTCGTATTCGGGTCGATGCTGAAGCCAAGGTCTTGCAGGCTGTGGAAACTGCCTTTTGCGGCATCAAAGATTTTTTCAACGCTTTGGCCGATTTTGTTCAGCGAGGCATCGGCTGTTTGAATTCCTGCCTGCAGGGCACCGCTCTTTGTTGTGCCGTCTACGCCGCTAATCCACTCGTTGAATTTTGCAGCAAAGGTTTGCAGGTGGGCCTTGATCGCGTCTGTCTCCGTCGCTGTGTTTACGCCGCCTAAGGACTTGCCGGCCGCCTGTATTGCCGCTACGCCATCTTTTATTTTGGCCATTTCCGAGTGCTCGGTAAGTTTTCGCCAGTTGGGAGGTAGCTCTTGAGTTGACTTCAAACGGTCTAGTATTGAACGCAGGTCAGTTGCCCCTTTTGAACTGTCAATACTGGAAAAGGCTTTGCTGCCGTTGAAAATTGGGCCGAAGGGCGAATTGGCCGGAGGTGTCTGCAACGCCGCCAACTGCGCCGACAGCGATGCCGAGAAGTCACCGGTCTCTGTAACGCTGGGGCGTCCTGATGCGGCCTGGCTCGGCTGAGAGGCGCCGCTGGTCGAGCTTGATGAAAACAAGCTGAAGAGCGTGCTGATAATTCCTAGTGGCGACATAAAGCCTCCTGCAGTATCTGCTTGGTCAAGTGTCTGGAATTTGGGCGTTATTTTCCTTGGATTCAGCAAGATTCAGGCCTGTTGGTGATGTGCGGCGGCGGGTGGGCTAATGAAGGTGGTTTGAGTAGTCCTTTCGGAAGCTTGCTGTAAATTTGCGGCGATAATTGCCGCAGGGCTGGCAAAAACTGCCGCCTGTGCGCTACGCGCGGGCTTGATCTATTCATGCCTTTACAACGCCCCGGCTTGATCTGCGTCATCCCGGAGGGCCTTGGGGTGGGTGGTATAATCCGCCCCTGATTTGCCAACACTTACGATTTCCGCATGGCGCTATTCACTCTCGGCATCAACCATCACACGGCGCCGCTCGCGGTTCGCGAGCAGGTGGCTTTTCATGCCGAGAAACTGCAGCAGGCGCTGGCTGACCTGACGCGCGGCAAAACGGTGCACGAAGCGGCCATCCTGTCGACATGCAACCGTACCGAGCTTTATGTGTCAACCGATACGCCCGAGGCGGC
>JBIJCY010000119.1:0-7982 GCA_044344385.1 Rhodocyclaceae bacterium
AATCGGCTCGAATTGCGACTGCGTGAGCTGAACCCAGTTTTGTTCGGCGATTTCTTCTTCGAGATAGGCCGGCGTCTCGCTGAGGCCGGCGCTTGCCGCACAGACTGCGATCAGCTCGCTTGCATCGGTTCCAGCTTCGAGCAGCGCGATAACGCGTGAGCGTTCCCAGCCGGGCGTAGTGATTGAGCCTGGTTCGCCGAACTGTGGCGTTTCCTCTGGGGTGCCGGCATCAGCGTCCTCGATGCTGGCCGACAGTGCGCCCGCGTCGAGCAGTGCGTCGGCCAGCGCCTCGGCGTGGCTGCAGTCGGTTTCAATGCTGACGGAAAGCCAGGGCATCTACCAGCGCCAGCCTTAGCCGACCTTCTTCACTTCGCCTTTGGCGGCGAGTTTGTGTTCGAGGTAATGAATGCTCGTGCCACCCTCGACAAAGCGGGCGTCCTGCAGCAATTCCTGATGCAGGGCGATGTTCGTTTTGATGCCTTCGATGCTCATTTCTGAAAGCGCGATGCGCATCCGGCGAATCGCCTGGTCACGTGTGTCGCCGTAAGAGATTACTTTGGCGACCATCGAGTCGTAATGTGGCGGTACCGTGTAACCCTGATAAATGTGTGAATCAACGCGAATGCCGGGGCCGCCGGGCGGGTGATAAAACGAGATCTTGCCGGGAGATGGAACGAACGTGTAGGGATCTTCGGCGTTAATGCGGCATTCGATCGAGTGGCCACGGAAACTGAGGTCGCGCTGTTTGAAGCGCAGCCGTTCGCCGGCGGCAACGCGAATCTGTTCCTGGACGAGGTCGACGCCGGTAATCATTTCGGTGACCGGGTGCTCGACCTGAATGCGCGTATTCATCTCGATGAAGAAAAATTCGCCATTTTCATAGAGGAACTCGAAGGTGCCTGCACCGCGGTAGTTGATTCGCCGGCAGGCTTCTGCGCAGCGCTCACCGATGCGTGCGATGTGCCGTGATGCGATCCCGGGGGCCGGCGCTTCCTCGATGATCTTCTGGTGGCGACGCTGCATCGAGCAGTCACGTTCGCCAAGATAGACTGCATTTTTGAAACTGTCGGCAAGCACCTGGATCTCCACGTGACGCGGATTTTCCAGGTATTTTTCCATGTAAACGTTCGGATTGCCGAAAAAGCTTTGCGCTTCCGAGCGGGTCATGGTTACTGCATTGATCAATGCCGCTTCGGTGTGCACCACACGCATGCCGCGTCCACCACCACCACCTGCCGCCTTGATGATTACGGGGTAGCCGACTTCTTTTGCGGTACGCAGAATTTCCTTCGGTTCCTCCGGTAGCGCCCCTTCCGAGCCCGGCACACAGGGAACGCCAGCAACTTTCATGGCGTCCTTGGCCGAGACCTTGTCGCCCATAAGACGGATCGTCTCCGGGCGCGGGCCAATGAAAACAAAGCCGGAGGATTCTATGCGCTCGGCGAAATCGGCGTTTTCCGAAAGGAAGCCGTAGCCCGGATGGATCGCTTCGGCGTCGGTAACTTCGGCCGCCGAGATGATTGCCGGCACGTTGAGGTAGCTTAGGCTTGATGGCGCCGGACCGATACAGACCGACTCATCGGCGAGCTTTACGTATTTCGCGTCACGATCCGCTTCCGAATGCACGACGACGGTCTTGACGCCCAGTTCGCGACAGGCGCGCTGGATGCGGAGCGCTATTTCTCCACGGTTGGCGATGAGGACTTTCCCGAACATGGCGGAATATCCCCTTTAGCCGATGATGAACAGCGGTTCGCCGAATTCAACCGGCTGGCCGTTTTCAACCAGAATGGCCTTGATGACGCCCGCGCCGTCGGATTCTATTTCATTGAGTAGTTTCATCGCCTCGATGATGCATAGCGTCTGGCCGACTGTTACTGTAGCCCCAATCTCAATGAAGGCTTCGGAGCCGGGGCTGGCGGAACGGTAAAATGTTCCGACCATTGGCGACTTGACGATGTGGCCTTCTGGCATCCCGGGTTCGTCCGCAACGGTGGGCGCAGATGCGCTGACGGCAGGCGCAGCAAGGGGTGCGTGCATGGCCTGTGGCACCATGTAGGTCTGTTGTGCGGCAACGGAGCTGTGTTTGACGATGCGTACTTTTTCTTCCCCCTCAGTGACTTCGAGCTCGGTAATGCCTGATTCCTCGACAAGATCGATCAGTTTTTTGAGTTTACGCAGATCCATGAATTTTCTCCCTCTGAATTTTTTGCCGCCAGCAACGTAAGGCAAGCGGCAGACAAAGCCCGTTGTTTGTCGGGGCTTTTAGTCTGTATTGAGTTTGCTCAGCAGGTACTCAAGTGCGAGCAGGTAGCCCTCGCTGCCGAGACCGGTGATGACGCCGACCGCCAGATCCGAAAAATAGGAGTTGTGGCGGAACGACTCGCGTGCATGCACGTTGGAAAGATGAACTTCGATAAAGGGGATGCCGGCTGCCGCTACCGCATCGCGCAGCGCGACGCTGGTGTGCGTGTAGGCCGCCGGATTGATAATGATGTAGCGCACGCCCTGCTCGCGGGCCGCATGTACGCGCTCGATCAGTGCGCCTTCGTGATTGCTCTGGAACGTTTCCAACTCAACACCGGCCGCTTCGGCGCGGCGCGCAAGCGCGACGTTGATGTCGGCAAGCGTCGTTTGCCCGTAATGATTTGGCTCGCGAGTACCCAGCAGATTGAGGTTTGGTCCGTGCAGAACGAGCAGTTTAGGCGCTGTTGCCGCCTTTTTCGTTCCCGACGAAGTGGTCTTTTGCTTCTTCATAGCTGCAAGTTTGCCGCAAATCGCAGCACTTTGTCCAGCAAAGCGGTTTTAGCGAGTCGTATTCTGCTGGAGCAATGTGTCGAGTTCATGCTCGGCAAGGCCGCCCAGGCGGGCGAAAGTGGCCGTTCCTGCGGGGTTGATAATCAGCGTATAAGGCAGTGCCCGTGAGGGGTTACCAAGTTGACGCGTGAGTTCTGCGCCTTCAGCGCCACCGATCAGCAGCGGATAAGTTGTCGGGTATTGCAGAGAAAATTCTCGGACCATGTCTGCAGAATCGATGGCGATGCCTACAAATTGGACGCTGTTCGCAGCATGTTTTGTTTGCAGGCGTGAAAAAGCCGGCATTTCTTCCCGGCAGGGCGGGCACCAGGTCGCCCAAAAATTTACCACCAGTGTTTTCCCCTGCCATTGAGCAAATGCTTGCGATTTTCCGGCTGTGTCGGGCAGTGTGCTGGCGAAAAGTCGTTCGATGCTTCCTCCGGGCAGAGATGGCGGAGTTTTCGGCTGCGAACTTGAGCGCTGCGCACCGGCATAAATTCCCCCAAGTAGCGAGATGACGGCCAAAGTGGCGCCGATCAGGAAGTTTTTTGCCTTCATCAAGGGCTTTGCAGCAGATTTCTGACGGTGTCCAGGCGAGCTCGTTCCCGAACTCTGCCGTCGCGCGTCCTGAAGGTGACGCGTTCTTCCCGTGGCGGGTAAATGACCAGGTTGGCGATGGCGTCATCGCTGCGTATGCTCAGTACCGCTTCGGCCCGATCGGTGCGCGGCGTGCTGTGTTCAAAATCGATTTGCTGGTTGAGTAGAAAGATTTCGACGTCTTTGGCGCTGTCGGCAAAGAGCTGAATATCAATTTCAGCATAGCGTCCAGCTGTTCCGTCAAGTACAGATCCTGTCAAGTACGGGTTGAATTGCTGCAAAATCGCCATCAATTCGACGGCTTTTCGCCGAAGATGTGCGATTACGGTACTTTGCTCATTGCTTTGAAACAGACGCTGGTAGATGCGTAGTTCCGCCTCGACTTCGGCGTTGTCCGGCATTTGCGATGTTTCCGGCAGGCCCAGGTTGCGTGCAGCCTTTCGTTTTGCGAGCGCAAAGTCGCTGATTCCGTCTTCGGCCATCAGACGGGCGGCAGTGCTCGCAATGTGTGCTCGGTGTGAGTGGCTGTGAGGATGGTCGTGCCGATCGGTCATGGCGATTGTGTTGTAGGTGGCTGCTTCCCGGTCGATTCTGAAGACCCTGGCAAGGGTACAATTCAGCCTGAGTTCGGCACATTTTAACTGGGATTTACTGCATGCATATTCATATCCTCGGTATCTGCGGCACCTTCATGGGCGGCGTCGCGCAACTGGCGCGTGCCACAGGGCATCGCGTGACGGGTTGCGATACCGGCGTTTATCCGCCGATGAGTACGCAACTTGAAGCGGCAGGTATCGAACTGGTCGAGGGTTACGGTATCGAGCAGATTGCGTTGAGTCCCGATGTCTATGTGGTCGGCAATGCAATTTCGCGCGGTAATCCCTTGCTGGAGGAGGTCCTTGACCGTGGGTTGCCCTACGTATCAGGGCCGCAGTGGCTGGCTGACAATGTTCTGAGCGGGCGTTGGGTCTTGGCGGTAGCCGGAACGCACGGAAAAACCACAACTTCCGCAATGCTTGCCTGGATTCTTGAGGATGCAGGGTTGAGCCCGGGTTTTTTGATTGGTGGGGTACCGAGGAATTTCGGTGTTTCTGCACGATTGTCTGGAAAAATCAGCGATTCTCCGTTCTTCGTGATCGAAGCTGACGAGTACGACACCGCTTTTTGCGACAAGCGCTCCAAGTTTATTCACTACCGGCCGCGGACTGCTGTTCTGAACAATCTTGAGTTCGATCATGCCGATATCTTCGCCGATCTTGCGGCGATCGAGACACAATTTTACCACTTGGTGCGTACATTGCCGCGTAATGGGCTGATTGTTTCAAATGCCTGGGAAGCCAGCCTTGATCGTGTGCTGGCGCGTGGTTGCTGGACGCCCATCGAGAAATTCAACGACTCCACCGGTTGGCATATGCAGGGTGATGATGCAGCGGGATCGTTGCAACTGATGCGCGGCGTAGAAATCATTGGCGAAACGCAGTGGGCGTTGAACGGCGAGCACAATCGGGCGAATGCGCTGGCTGCCCTGCTGGCTGCACGGCATGTCGGCGTGCCGTTTGACAAGGGACTGGAGGCATTATCGCGTTTCGAAAACGTCAAACGCCGGATGGAGTTGCGCGGTACGGTGAATGGCGTCAGCGTTTACGACGATTTCGCGCATCACCCGACGGCAATTGCCACGACTGTGGCCGGCTTGCGGCGCAAGGTCGGCGGTGCGCGCATTCTGGCCGTGCTCGAGCCACGTTCAAATACCATGAAGCTCGGTGTGATGAAGGCGCAGTTGCCGGCCAGTCTTGGTGAGACCGACCTGGTCTTTTGTTACGCAGCGAATCTGGGCTGGGATGCCGCAGAAGCACTGGCGCCGATGGGGGAGAAAGCCGTTGTTGAAGACGACCTTGGCCGTCTGGTGGCACGTATTGCCGCTGCAGCACAAGCCGGCGACCAGATTCTGGTAATGAGTAACGGCGGTTTTGGCGGGATTCACGACAAGTTGCTGGAGGCTCTGTCAGGCGGCAACGCGATCAGTCGGTAACGCAAGCTGGAAACGGCCTTCAACGATGCCGCGTACGGTGATGTCTTCGTCGATTTCTTCCCAGCGTAGTGCTGCGCCCGAAAGGCGCAAGGTCAGTGCAGCGAGTTGGTCATCGCTCGCTTTGTGCAGTCGCTGGAAGCGATCCGCAGGGAAACCGATCTGGCGGCCATCGGTGAGTTCGACAAAAATCATCCGGCCGGTAGCCCAAGCGCGGACAGCGCGGTAGTCGAGTTCAGTGAGCGAAGTATTCATACCATTTCTCCAGGAGAAAAATTTCGCGGTCGATAATCAGGACTTCTATACGCCTTACCTCGACCGGTTTGACGCCTTCGCTGCGCGCCAGCCGTACAGGGGAAAGCCAGAACTTGCATTCGCCATCACCAGTGTCAACGTGAATGTGCGGCGGCTCGGAACCTTCATCCGAATAGAAGTGAAATCGCCAGCCGAGATGACGTAGCACGGTTGGCATTTTAGTTTCGCCGCGTTGTCGGTAAGCAAAATTTTCTCTGAGCCATGATCGTTTCCCAAAGACATCTACGAACAATAACGTAGCACAAGGAACGGGCCTTTAGCTTGCGAAAAGATGCGTGAGTTTTGGAAAAGTTGAGGGGCTGGTCAGAACGAGAAATTTGTTGTGGCATCGCCTCGTCATTCAGCGCAAAAAATGGTCGGCCAGCAGCGCAGCAAACAGCAGCGTCAGATAGATGATCGACCAGCGGAAGGTGACTTTGGCCAGCTTGTCACTGTACTCGCGCCAAAGAGCGAAGCTATAGACGAGAAATATGGCGTCGAGGGTCAGTGCGGCGGCGAGGTACCAGGGGCCGCTCATGCCGATGGTGTAGGGCAATACCGTGGCGCCGGTCAGCATCACAACGTAGAGCAGGCTGTGCAGACAGGTCAGTGGAATGCCGTGCGTAACCGGCAGCATCGGCAGGCCGGACTTGGCGTACTCGTCACAGCGGTAGCAGGCGAGCGCCCAGAAGTGCGGCGGTGTCCAGATGAAGATGATGAGGAAAAGAATCAGCGCCTCAGGACCAACCTGTCCGGTCACCGCAGCCCAGCCAAGCAACGGTGGCATGGCGCCTGAAGCGCCGCCGATGACAATGTTCATCGGCGTTGCCGGCTTGAGCAGTACCGTATAGATCACCGCGTAGCCGACGAAGGTGGCGAAGGTCAGCCACATGGTCAGCGGGTTCACGAAAGCGTGCAGAATCCATAGCCCCGTACCACCGACCAGCGTCGCCAGGGTTAACGTTTCGGTTGCCGAAACTTCGCCGCGCGCCGTCGGCCTTGCCCGTGTACGTGCCATGCGGGCGTCGATCTGCTGTTCGATCAGGCAATTGAGCGCTGCCGCAGCGAAAGCGACCAGCGCAATGCCAACGGATGCCGCGAGAAAAATATCCAGTGGCGGGAATGTCGGGGTGGCGAGAAACATGCCGATCATCGCGGTAAATACGATCAGGCTGTTGACGCGCGGCTTGCACAGCGCGTAAAAAGCGGCCAGGCGCTGCCCGGGAGAGCGCGGGGAACGGGTGGTGGCGATGGACATTTTCTTTCCTTGCGGCTCGTGACTGGTTTATCCGACCCAGGAGTACTTCAGCAGGCGCTCAAGATCTTTGAGCATGCCGCCCATGTCGGGTTTGTCTGAATAGCGCATCATAACGTTCCCGAGCGGATCAATCACGTAAAAACGGTGCTTTGTTCCATCGATGGCTTTGCGCCAGAGCGCGCCCTCTGCATCGGCGTTCGGCGCGGCGATCAGCAGGTCGGGGTAGCTACGGCGCAGTTCGGCCAGCGCCGGGTCAGCCGCCAGCTCACTGACGCTGCCGCCGATCAGGACGCGGCGCAAACGCAGCATTTCCTTGTTGAGCGCGACCTGAACCTGACGAATCTGCTGCAGATCCTGTTGGCAAACGCTATCGCACGGCGACTTGGTGACCATGACGAGTGTCCATTTGCGGCGCAGTTCGGCCGTTGGTAGCGCGCTGCCATCGGCGTTGCTCAGGCCCGATTCCGGCAGCGCTTGCGGCGGCTGGATCAGCTCACCGTGGTTGGCCAATTTCTCCGGGCGCCATTCGAACCAGTAGAGACCGAAAGCGAGGATGAACGGCAGCATGAGCAGCGCGATGGTCAGCGCCATGGCGCGACGTACTGGGGTGAAGCTTGATTCGGCGGCAGCCATTATTCAGGGGCTGAAAGAAAAGCATTAAACCTTACCGCAGAGGCGCAGAGGCGCAGAGGTGACGCAGAGAAGACCAAAACTTTCTTGCTTTTCTCTGCGTCACCTCTGCATTTCCTCTGCGCCTCTGCGATAGATTTTGATTTTTTCACAGCGACTCAGTCCTCTCTACGAAAGTTCACGACCAGCCAGATCAGTGCTGTCGCCAGCGCAAATCCCCACCACTGCAGGGCGTAGCCGATATGCCGTTCGATCCGTTCATCGGGACGTGGCCATTCGCGGGCGAATCCGCCGGCGGTGCTCTCGGGGGATTGCTGGATGATCACGGGTTGTACGGGAAAGTTTACCGCTTTGACATAGCGCGGCAGATCAAGATTT
>JBIJCY010000120.1:0-7898 GCA_044344385.1 Rhodocyclaceae bacterium
TCGGCAAACAGGACACGGTTGGGCAGCGTGGTTAAGGCGTCGTAGTGCGCGATATGCTCGAGCTGCTGTGCGTGCGCCTTGAGAACAGTGATGTCCGTATTCGTGCCGATCAGACGCAACGGCTTGCCCTCGCCATCGCGGCTGACCACCATGCCCCGGCCGAGCGTCCAGCACCAGCTACCATCCTTGCACAACATGCGAAATTCGACGGCAACAGAGGGTGTTTTGCCGTCCATATGCGCCTGAATGATTTCCATCACCCCCGGCATGTCCTCGGGATGAACACGGCTCGACCATTCCGACGCGTTATTACTGATTTCACTCTCGGCAAAACCCAGCATTTCCTTCCATCGGCGCGAATACAGGGCATCACCAGTCTGGATGTTCCAGTCCCACACACCGTCACCGGAGCCTTCGATCGCGAACTTCCAGCGGAACTCGCTCTCCTTCAAGGCTTCTTCGCGTTGCCGCAGCGTTTCCAGCAGGCGATTGAAGCCGGCGATCAACTCGCCAATTTCATCCTGACTGGTGATCAGCAACGCTTGCGGCGGCAGATTCGAATCGGACAAGGCTGACAAAGTCTGCGTGGCAGCCAGCATCGGAGAAAGCTGGCGCTTCAGAACCCACCGGACCATCACCCAGGCGAGAACACCGAGTAGCAACGTAACAAATACGGTGGCCAGCAACATACGCCGCTGCATCTCGAGAACAGGCGCAAAAGCTTCATCGGCGGGCAGTGTCGCGACAATAGCCCACTCAGCCACCGGAACGCCTTTGACAGAAACCAGCATATCGACGCCATGTTGATTGACATAGCGGACAGAGCCTTCATAGCCTTGAACAAAACGATCAATGAGCGGGTTAATGCCGGGGGCGGGAAGCGGCTCCATGATGCGGCTTTTGTCGCTGGTCGTGATATTCAGGCGGTGGCGCAGTGAAGCAATAAAATAGTCGCCGGTCTTGCCATAACGATTTTCGGTAACCTTATCCAGAAAATTCGGCTTACTCAGATCGACCGCGCCAACAAGCACACCGATTACCTTGCCCCGTGTATCGCGAACCGGAGTTGCTATAACAAAAAGCGGCGCCTTCAATGCCTTGCCGACCACAGGCTTACCTATCATCGCCTTATCCTCTGCCAAGGTCGTGAGGATGTAATCGCGGTCCAGGTAATTAAGGCCGACCCTATCCGCCGATAACGGGACAGAGGCCACTGCCATGCCATCAGGCCTTACGACAAAGGCACCTCCGTTGAATAGCTGCTGAACAATATGACTCCGCTCCAGACGCGCCTGCAATGCTGCCGCATCAGCAACCTGGCCAATGCTGGAGGCAACACCTTGCAGCGCACCCATCCGGTCTTCCAGCGACTGATTCATCTCGGCGGCAAGAACGGACACCGCCGAAAACTGCTGATCGCTCAACAGGCGTTGCATATCCTCGCGCAGCATCCGGCTGGCGTAGAAAAACAGCGACCAGACACTGATCAGAAAAATGGCCAGCGTGAAGAAGGTCACCCTTGTCTTCAGCGAACGCCAATCAAATAAATTAAAGTTCACACCATTCCAACCGTCGATAAGATTGCCCTGCCGGCAGCGGCAAATATCCGCAAGCCATTCAGGGTAACTCTATCACCGTTGCCAGCGGGTGTTTCACCAAAACGGCATAAATGATGCGGCGATTTGTGGCAAAGACAGGCCACCGGAATTCGGCTACGCTAGACTGAAACTTGAACCCTGCTCTGTGCTCGATGGAGAACGATGTGAAACGGCTGATCTGTATTATCGGCAACAAGGGTGGCACGGGGAAAACCAGCATTACGCACATGCTGTGTCAGGGCTTCGGGCTGCTCGGCGTGCGTTCGGCGGCAGTACTCACCGACATCACGCGCGAGCCATTGCCGCGTGGAGAGCGCCGCTACACGCCACTCGACGGGCGTTCGCCGGAGCGCCTGAAAAAAGTCGTCGGCCTGCTCGAAGCCATGCCGGACTGGATTGGCGTCATCGACGGCGGCGGCAACCGTCCGGAGATGGACCAACGATTTTACGAAATGTCGAGCCTGGTACTGCTGCCCTTCCGTGATTCACACGAAGACATCCGTACCGTGCGCAAGGATCTCGACACCTTCCCGCGTGCATTGGGCGTACCGTCCCAATGGCCAACCAATCCGTGGCAGCAGATGGCAGCGGAACGTACGCTGGACGAATTGATGCAGGACTACCGGCCGCGCCTGCTGGACCCGGTGTATGCATTGAGTGCCAGCAAGCTGCTGCTGGAAGCCGACATCCCGCACAGCATGCCGACGGTACTGAACAACCTTTGCCGCAGCCTCGCCCGTCAGGTACTGGCGCGACTGGAATTACCGGCAGCGGATTAACTGATTAAGCCGCGAGCAAAAACTCGCGCACGATACGGATCTGTTCAGCCTCCATGAACATCGGCGCATGGCCGACGTTGGCGATCTCCACCGTCTGTGGCCGTGGCCCGCGCTCCGCCATGGCTGCGACTGTTTCCGGCCGTAGCAGATCGGAGTCGGCACCACGCACAACCAGCGTCGGACAGCGGATACGGTCGTAGATCGGCCACAGATCGACATCCTGAAAAACCGTTGCCTGCCGGAAAGCCTCGCCAATACCCGGGTCATAGCGCATCTCCAGCCGCCCGTCGTCGGCATGGCGCAGACTGGTTTCGGTGAGATGCCGCCACTGTGCATCACTCAAAGCACCAAAAGGCGCGCTGACCAGCCGGATGTATTTCTCGGCATCTTCGAAAGTCTCGAACTTCGGCGCGCGGCCAACGTATTCGCCGATGCGTTTGAGCGATTCGCCGGTGATCACCGGGCCGACATCATTGAGCACCAGACGCGAAATCGGCGAATCTTCCTGACTGGCGATAAACATGCCGATCAGGCCACCCATCGACGTACCAAACCAATGCACCGATTCGACATCAAGCCGCGCCAGTAGCGTTACCATGTCTGCCACGTATTGTGGCAAGCCGTAGCCAGCCGGGCTGGCAAGCCAGGCGCTGCGCCCGCGCCCGACGACATCAGGGCAGATGACGCGATAGTCGGTCGCCATGGCGCGCGCCAGGTCGTCGAAATCGCGGCTGTTGCGCGTCAGGCCGTGCACGCAGACAAGGACGTTGGGATTATCGCGCTCGCCCCACTCGTTATAGGCCATGCGATGCAGGCCGGTTGCCGAGGTGCAACGCACATCGCGCTCGGTGAAGGCAGCAGCAGCTTCGGTGGCAAACCAGCGGGACAGGGCGGAAAAAATGCTCATGAGGTCAATCTCCAGAAGTCGGCAAAGTCTAGCAGAAGCGGCAAACGCAGTTGGTGTCTATGCTACTGCCTACAGAGGAATCTCATTTGAGTTCAAAATCCACCACAGAGGCACAGAGGCACAGAGGCACAGAGGCACAGAGATACAGAGGAAACACAGAGAAAACCTTAAAAATGCTTTTCTCTGTGAAATCTGCGCGCAGCCTGGCCTTGGGCCACAGTGTCTCTGTGTCTCTGTGGTGGGTTCAAAGATTATAAATACCCCTTGCTACTGCCCATGCCAATACCGTCGATGCTCGCGTCTATACGCAGAGAGCTCAATGACGTCGGCCAACGCGATACGCACTGCGCCATCATGATCGCTTCGCCACAGGCGGCTGCCGGCATAACGCTCGACGATATCGGCGCGTGGATGATTGAAGCGGTTGCGATAGCCAACCGGGAAAATCACGTCGCGTGCACCGACTGCTGCGACGAATTCCGGCGTCGACGACGTCCGGCTACCATGATGCGGTACCAGCAACACATCGCTGCGCAGCAGAGCAGGTGCGCTGGCGAGTAGCAACTTCTCGTCGCGTGCCTCGATATCTGCGGTGAGCAACACGCTGCCAGCGGCATTCTCGACGCGCAGCACACAACTCATATTGTTCGTTTTTAGATCTTTGATTTCGTAGTCGGCTGTCAGCGGATGCAGCATCGTAAATCGAACGCCATCCCACTCCCAGACCTGACCCGCAGCGCAACGTTCCCCCGCGAGTTCAGGCATAGAGGTCAGCGTACGCACAATCGGAACGGCATCCTGAATGGCGACTACACCGCCCGAATGATCCGAGTCCCGGTGCGTGACCACCAGCGCATCGAGGCGCTCGACACCCGTGGCGCGCAGATAGGGAACGACGATACGTTGCCCGGCGTCCGACTCGGCGCTGTAGAGCGGCCCGGTGTCGTAAAGCAGCGTGTGCTGCGCAGTGCGCACCAGCACCGCCAGCCCCTGCCCGACATCAAGCACCTCGACCCAGGCCTCCCCCGCGGCCGGGCGCGGCGGCGGCCAGAAGAGCGCCGGCAGCAGCAGACACAGCCCGATCCAGCGTGCCGGAAAACCGCGCGGCAGGAGCAACCACACAACACCCAGCCCGGCGACCAGCGACGCCCACAACGGTGGTGCGGCCTGTTGCCAGACCGGCCACTGCGCCAGCCATTCGAGGACGAGCATCATCTGCACCATCAGCCAGTGGTCAAAATGCAGTAGCGGTGGCCAGGGCACGGCCGCAAAGAACAATGCAAGCGGCGTGATGACGAAGCTGACAAAAGGAATCGCCAGCGCATTGGCGAGCGGCGAGACGAGCGAAAATTGTTGAAAGAGCAGAAGGAGCAGCGGCAGGCTGCCAACCGTCACAGCCCATTGCGTGGCGCCCCACTGTGCAAGCGTCGCACGCCAGCCACTGGCCTCACCAACGCGCGCGGTACCGACAAAAAAGAGCAAGCTGACCGCACCGAACGATAACCAGAAGCCGGCCGACAGCACGGCCCACGGATCAAGCACCAGCACCACCAGCAGGGCGAGCAGCAGCGTTCGGCTGGCGCCGAGATTACGCCCCGACCACAGGGCGAGCGCGACGACGGTGAGCATGTACAGAGTGCGTTGTGCCGGCACCGCAAAACCGGCAAGCAACGCATAGCTAAACGCCGTCAGCCAGCCGACGACAACTGCAGCCTTCTGCGCCGGCAGAAGCAACATCAGGCGCTCGCTGCGCCGCCACAGCCAGCCGGCGAGCGCGGCAAACAGCGCGGCGAGCATCGTCACATGCAAACCGGAGATCGAAACAAGATGGGTAATCCCGGTGCGGTTAAAAACTTTCCACTGCGGCCCCGGGATCACCCGCTGGTCGCCAACGGTCAACGCGATCAGCACGCCAAGATACGGCGCATCGGGCAGCACGGTGGTAAAGCGGCTGCGAATCACGTCACGCAGCCATTCAACGGCGTAATCAGGGCGTGCTACAAACGTATCAAGACGTTGCGCTTCACGCTTCGGCCGCACATAGCCGGTGGCGCGAATGCCGCGCTCAAACAACCAAGCCTCGTAATCAAAACCATGCGGATTGGCGTTGCCGTGCGGACGCTTTAGGCGAACGGTAAAGCGCCAGCGTTCGCCAGGGCGAATCGCGCCGCCCTCGTGCCACTCGTCGTCCACCCAGCCGTGATACCAGGAAAGCATGATGCGCCGGGGAATGACGGGAGAAAGGGCTGGCGCGGCCGATTTTGCGTTGCCGACGGGCTCGGCCGATTCAACCGATTCGACGACGAACTCGAAACGCTCGCCGCGACCGAAGCTTTGCGGCAGCGCCGCAACGACACCGATCACCTGCACGTCGCGCCCCTCCCACGCTTCGGGCAACTGATCCGCCAGACGCCCCTGCGCCAGCCACGCCGCCCAGGCAAAGCCAAGCACAGCGCACGCAGCAACGCGCAGGAGATGCGCTGACCAATGAGTTCGACGGGCAAAGACAGCAATGCCGATCAGCGCGGTGGCTGAGGTCAGGGCGAGAAAAGAAAGCCCCGGCAGATCAGCCTGCAACTGAAGGAAGCCGATACCGCAGGCAAAGGCGAGGATGATAGCCCGCATCAGCTGCTTAACAGCTTCTTACGCGAGCCGGCAGCGCAGAATCAGCCGAGCTTGAAGCGCCGCGCCTCGCCTTCCAACGTCTCCGACAGGCGCTCCAACTGTGTAGCCGTCGCAGCGTTCTCAGCGACGGCCGCGCTGTTTTCCTCGGCCATCTGCGCAATGCGTTCAACATTCCTGGCGATCTCGGTACTGGCGGCGCTCTGCTCGCGCAGCGACGATGAAATCTCGCTGACCGTATCAACCACCTGGCGGGCGCTGCTTTCGATCTCGCAGATCGACGTACCGGCCTGTGTGGCCAGGGTCACACCGCTGCTGACGCGCACCACGCCACTGTTCATGCTGGTGACGGCGTTCTTCGCACCGCTCTGGATGGCGCCGATCATGCCGGAAATTTCCTGCGTCGATTTGGTGGTGCGCTCGGCCAGCTTGCGCACCTCGTCGGCAACCACCGCAAAACCGCGGCCGGACTCACCGGCGCGCGCCGCTTCAATCGCCGCGTTGAGTGCCAGCAGATTGGTCTGATCGGCAATCTCCTTGATCACGTTGACAATCGCCGAGATTTTCTCGGACTGCTGGCCAAGATCATCGATGATGCCGGCCGACTGATTGACCGCATCCGAGATCAACTGAATCTCATGCACCACGGTACCGACGATCCTGCCACCTTCGGCCGACAGCTCACCAGCCCGCCGCGACAGACTGTTCGCGTCCTGCGCATTTTTGCTGATGTGATCAACGCCAACGGTCATCTGCTCGACCGCTGCCGCCATCGAAGACGCGGCTTCGCTCTGCTGGTCGGTACTCAGCTGAATTTGCGCCGACGATTCCGACAGTCGTCGCGTCGCGTCATGCACCTGCCCCGCGCCGTTCTGAACATTTTGGATCAGGCTGCGGAATGCACTCGTCATCTCGTTAAGACTGTCGCCAACGAGCTTCAGCTCATCCTGCGTACCGATGTTAACGCGTACCGAAAGATCGCCGGTCGCCAGCGTTCGGGCATTTCTCGCCAACTCGTTGATGCTGTTGATCGAGCCGTAATAGACGCCTACCGCAACATAAATATAAACGAGCAACATCAAAATGGAGACGCCGATGCTGATGCGCAAATCACGCTGCGCCTTGTCGATCCGTTGCTGAATAAGTTGCTCAAGTGAAGGCATCAGGGTTTCGAACATCTGCTTATAGCCCTTGTCGATGGCGGCCGTGGTCATGGCAAAGTAGTCGGCCCCGGACATCGTGAATGCCCCGATGAACATATCCTCAATAATCACCTTCGTCACCTGCTGCGTTGCATCGCTCATATCTTTTGCTGCACCGTCGAGCGCTGCTTTCATGCCCGGGTTGTAGCGCGTGGTTTTATCGAGATTGAGTCGCAAGGTCTTGACGGCGGTATTGAGTTCAGCGAGCAGACTGCTCATGTCAACCTGCTGCTGTTGCAAAATCTGTTTTTTGGTCAAAACACCCGTGCCACTCGCGCGCAGCTTGCCCAGCCGCTCAAGTGCCACGGGCAACTTGACCAGCGCCGTGTCGACCAGATACATCGAGTCAATATCCGGATCATTGGTCAACGTGAATTCATCGGCAACGACCGCCTGGAAAGCCAGAAGATCTTCAATCAAACGGCTGTGCGCAGCCAGGCTTTCGGTCGACGTCCAGCCCAGACCGTCTTTGCGGATTTCTTCCCAATCGGCCAGCATTTTTTTCCAGGCATCGTTAGCCAACAGAACCGGTAGGAGCTTTGGCTCGACGGCCTTGATCGCCGCCGCCACCTCGACCTCCTTGGCAGCACGCTTTTCCTTCATCGCCTGATTGCCATTGAGAAACGCCGCGGACATCCCTCGATGCTGCTGCAGATGCTGCACCAGCCGTGCCATCGGTTTGACCGCTTCGATACCGGCCAGCTCATGCTGTGAAGTACGAATCACCTTGTCGAGACTGCTGTAAAGACCAAAGAGAAGCACCACAATCGCCGCCAGCGCCAGCGCGCCC
>JBIJCY010000121.1:0-7781 GCA_044344385.1 Rhodocyclaceae bacterium
CACGTGTGCGCCCGGCCCGGGACAGGTGTTAGAGCGACTTGAGCGAGCCTTTTGGCAGAACCAGCTGAATCGCCGGCTTTTGCACCTGGACCTCGACCTTGTCTGCGATTTCGATGGAAACAAAACTATCGCCAACCTTGGTGATGCGGCCGGCCATGCCGCCTTGGGTCACGACTTCATCCCCCTTCGACAGTGCCTCGACGAGCGTTTTGTGCTCTTTGGCGCGCTTCATCTGCGGGCGGATCATGATGAAATAGAGGACGACGAACATAGCGACCATCATCAGAATCTGTTCGTAGCCACCGCCGGCTGATGTGGCGGCGGCGGTTTGGGCGTGGGCGGTGCTGATCAGCACATTAGTCTCCAGTGGTAATAAGTATTGGTTAGGCGCGGCATTGTATCACTTGGCGCAACTGGCTGTCTGGCCCTGAAGAATCAGGCTTGTTTTGTTGCCTGGCCCGGTGTTTCGAGGGGCAAGGGGTCTATGACGCGACAGCCGCAGCGGCCGGCATTAACACCGGATTTCCTTCATTTCGGTGAGTTCTTCCTCAATGTCTGTGAGTTTTTCGTTGAGCTCGCTGCTCGACATTCCCAGGCACTCCAGTGCACGCGGGCCGAGACGGTTCCAGTAGGCCTCATCCGGGAAACCGAGGAAGTCAGCAACGATGTGTTCGGCGACGATGCCGAGCGCCATCAGTATTTGTACCCCGACGATGTCGCCGGAACCGCCCTGGTCGAAGAAGGAGGGGTCGTGGTGATAGCGAATTGCCTGTGCGACGTTGGTTTTCAATCCCCAGCTGCGTGCCAGCATATAGCCGGCGACTGCATGGTTGGTCGCGTGCGCGTCGTCCTCCATCTGCGTGCCGCCTTCCCTATTGGCGGCGATCAGCGTTTCCTTGTAGTCAGGAAACTTGAGCATGAGGATGGGGATTCCGCAGTCGTGGAAGATGCCGAAAGTGTAGGCATCTTCGCGCGAGATAAATTGATTGCCCTTGGCGAGGCGTTCGCAAACGATGGCGGCGTAGTTGGAACGCTCCCAGAAACGCTCCATGTTGAGTTTTGGCGCGTTAACGCTGTTGCGCAGGCTGAGCCCCATGATGATGTTGAGAATGTTCTTCAGGCCCAGCACTGATACCGCTGCCGATACTGACTGTGCCTTGCGGGCCAGACCGAAAAATGGCGAGTTGGCGGTTTTTAGCATGGCCGCAGCCAGACCGACATCGCCGCTGATCAGGCGGATGATTTTGTCAAAATCAACATTGTCTTTGGCGCCTTCTTTCATCAGGCTGATGGCGACAGCAGGGCACGGTGGAATATCGACGCCCTTGAGAAGGTCCATGGCTTCGCCTTGTGCGATTTCCGTTTGCATGTCGTGCTCCTCAAGGGGCTGCGAGAAGAGGTTCCGTTGCGCGTAATGCGGTTTTTTGCCCGGCCCGTTTTTAGGGCGGGATGGCTCATGTTAAGCCAAACGATTGGCGTTTGTGAAGATTGCCCGGTTTGCCCCGGTGGAAATCGCGCTTTGCTTAGATTTTTCGGCTTGCCGAGGCGCGATCACGGTGAAATTTCGCGCTTGTTTCGGCCAGTGTGCCAGCAGCAATCGCCTCACGCAGTTCGCGCATCAGCACCTGGTAATAATGCAGGTTGTGCATGGTGTTGAGTTGCGCACCGAGAATCTCGCCGATGCGGTGTAGATGGTGCAGATAGGCGCGCGAGAAGTTTTGGCAGGTGTAGCACTCGCAGCCCTCGTCGAGCGGGCGCGGGTCGTTCTTGTGCTGCGCGTTCTTGATCTTGATGTCGCCGTAGCGCGTGAATAGATGGCCGTTGCGTGCGTTGCGCGTCGGCATGACGCAGTCGAACATGTCGATGCCGTTCTGTACGGCATTGACCAGATCTTCCGGCGTGCCGACGCCCATCAGGTAGCGCGGTTTGTTCTGCGGCAGGCGTGGCGCGGTGTGCGCAAGGATGCGCGCCATGTCGTCCTTCGGCTCGCCGACCGACAGGCCGCCGATGGCGAAGCCGTCGAAGTTGATGCCGGTCAGCCCGGCTAAAGACTCGTCGCGCAGATCCTCGTACATGCCGCCCTGCACGATGCCAAATAGTGCGTTGCTGTTGCCCAACTTGTCGTGTTCGTCACGCGAGCGTTGCGCCCAGCGCAGCGAGAGGCGCATCGAGTCGGCGGCTTCCTTGTGCGTCGCGGGGAAGGGCGTGCATTCATCAAAGATCATGACGATGTCGGAGTTGAGTACGTGCTGGATGCGCATCGATTCTTCCGGCGTCAGGAATAGCTTGTCACCGTTGATCGGCGACGAGAACTTGACGCCCTCTTCGCTGATTTTGCGTAGTGCGCCGAGCGAGAAGACCTGAAAGCCGCCGGAGTCGGTGAGAATCGGGCCGTTCCAGCCCATGAATTTGTGCAGGCCCTCGTGCGCGGCGATGACTTCCAGTCCCGGTCGCAGCCATAAGTGGAAGGTGTTGCCGAGACAGATTTGCGCACCAATTTCGGTGAGGTCGCGTGGCGTCATGGCTTTGACTGTGCCGTAGGTGCCGACCGGCATGAAAACAGGGGTCTCGACGACGCCGTGCGCAAGGGTGACACGGCCACGGCGGGCGGCGCCGTCGGTGGCGAGGAGTTCAAACTGCATTCTGCGATCTTTCGTTTGATTTTTCGAGCAGCATGGCGTCGCCATAGCTGAAGAAGCGGTAGCGCTGATCGATGGCGTGGGCGTAAGCGGCGCGGATGGGGTCGCTGCCGGCAAAGGCGGAAACCAGCATGAGCAGCGTCGATTTCGGCAGGTGAAAATTTGTGATCAGGCGATCCACCACGCGGAATGTATAGCCCGGTGTGATGAAGATTTCGGTTTCGGCCGCGCCGGCGCGTAATTTTTCATTCAAATCGCCGTGCTGTGCAGCCGCTTCAAGAGCGCGCAGGCTGGTCGTGCCGACAGCGATTACCCGGCCACCACGGGCGCGGGTGCGGGCAATGGCGTCAACCGTCGCTTGCGGGATATCGAAGCGTTCCGAGTGCATGCGGTGCTCGGCCAGATTGTGCACGCGTACCGGCTGGAAGGTGCCGGCGCCAACATGCAGCGTCAGGTACGCCAGTTCGACGCCTCGTTTACTGAGCAAGTCGAGCATCGCATCATCGAAATGCAGTCCTGCCGTCGGCGCAGCGACCGCGCCGGGTTGCCGTGCGAACACGGTCTGGTAGCGCAGTTCGTCGTCGCCTTCAACGGCGTGGGTGATGTAGGGTGGCAGTGGCAAGCGGCCATGCTGCTCAAGCAGCGCCCAGAGGTCGCCAGCATCAGCCAGTTCGAGCGCGAAGAACTCGCCTTGCTCGCCAGCCCTGCCGGTTACCGTCAGCGTGATGCTCTCTTCGAGAATGATTCGGCTGCCCGGCTTGGGTGATTTGCTGGCACGGATTTGCGCCACGGCATGGCGGACGTCGACGATGCGTTCGATCATCACTTCAATCTGTCCGCCGCTTTCCTTTCGGCCAAGCAGGCGCGCCTTGATCACTCGCGTGTCGTTGAAAACCAGCAGGTCTCCCGCTGCGATATGCTCCGGCAGCGCCGAAAAACGGCGATCGTGCAGTGTCTCTCCGTCCACGTGCAGCAGGCGGCTGGCCGTGCGTTCGGCAGCCGGATGCTGGGCGATCAGTTCGGGCGGCAGGTCGAAATTGAAGTCGTCGAGAGTCAGCATGGGAGAAATAGTTTGCGGGTCGGCAGGTGATGCGCTTGTCGGTTAGCAGCGAATCAAGGATAATTCGCCGCTCCTCTGGCTCGTTACCCGCGAGCCGTGGCCGAGATGGCGGAATCGGTAGACGCAGCGGACTCAAAATCCGCCGGTGGTAACATCGTGGGGGTTCGATTCCCCCTCTCGGCACCAAAACACTTCAAGAAGCCAAGCGGCTGCAAAGCGTTGGATTATATCACGCCTCCCCCGGAAGACCCGCCTCAAGCCTCGCTGGAGCGGCCCTCCAACGCCCGTGCCTGGTGGCTCGCGATGCGCCCGAAAACGCTCACTGTGTCGCTTGTTCCCGTGCTTGTCGGCAGTGCGGCCGCGTGGTCGGATACGCATGCCTTTCACTGGCTGCCGGCGCTGATCGCCTTGCTCGCTGCGATGCTGATCCAGATCGGCACAAATCTACATAACGACGTGTCGGACTTCGAGCGCGGTGCCGATACGCCGGCGCGTCTTGGCCCGCCGCGCGCCACGGCAATGGGCTGGCTATCGGGCGATACTGTGCGGCGTGGTGCGTGGGTCGCCTTCGGGCTGGCATTCAATTTCGGTGTCTATCTTGCGTGGTACGGCGGCTGGCCAATTGTCGCCATTGGTCTGGCGTCGCTGGCGGCTGGCTGGGCCTATACCGGCGGGCCGCGACCCATTGCCTATGCGCCGCTCGGTGAGGTTTTCGTCTGGCTGTTTTTCGGTTTGCTGGCGGTGGGCGGTAGCTATTATCTGCAGACCTTGTCGATCAGTTTTGCTGCCTTGTTGGCGGGCAACATGATCGGTTTGCTCGCGGCAGGTGTCATTACCGTTAACAATTACCGTGATCTTGATAGCGATGCGCTGGCCGGCAAGCGCACGCTGGCCGTGGCGCTCGGGCGGCGTGGCGCACAGCGGGTTTACGTGGCGGAAATGCTGCTGCCCTTTGCCTTGCTGCCGGTGTTGGCTGTCGTTAGCGGGCGGGCGTGGTGGCTGGTGTTGCCGCTTCTTTTGCTGCCGGCGGTGTGGGGGCAGCTTGGGCGCTTCCGGCGCGAGGCGCCGGGGCCGGTGTTCAACGAGTTGCTGGCGCGCACCGCCAAACTGCAATTCATTTTTGCTGTTTTATTGGCGGTCGCCCTGATTGCTTGAGGCTGTTTCGCCCTCAAACCACTGAAGTTTTGCCTGCAGGCCGACCACCGTGCCGACGATGATCAGTGCGGGTGAGACGATGCCGGCTGCTTCAACTTTGTCAGGCAAAGTTGCCAGGTCGGCGGTCAATACACGCTGGCGAACGGTTGTGCCGTTCTGCACGACGGCAGCCGGGTGGCTGCCGAGCAGGCCGTGGGCAATCATCTGCCGGCAGATTTCCCTGATGCCGCCGACGCCCATGTAGAAAACCACCGTCTGCTTCGGGCGGGCCAGTGCCGGCCAGTCAAGATTGATCGTGCCGTCCTTGAGGTGGCCGGTCGCGAAGGTGACAGTCTGTGCATGATCGCGGTGCGTCAGCGGAATGCCTGCGTAAGCCGCGCAACCCGCTGCTGCTGTGACGCCGGGGACAACCTCGAAAGGAATGCCGAATTCAAATAAGGTTTCAATTTCTTCGCCGCCGCGCCCGAAAATAAACGGGTCGCCGCCTTTCAGGCGAATCACTTTCTTGCCTTCGCGCGCCAGACGCACCAGCAGAAGATTGAGTTCCTCCTGCGGCACGGTGTGGTTGGAGCTTTCCTTGCCGACGTAAATTTTCTCGGCGTCGGCACGTACCAGGTCGAGTACGCCGTCAGCGATCAGGTTGTCGTAGACAATCGCATCGGCCTCGCCGATCAGCCTTGCGGCGCGCAGAGTGAGCAGATCAAGCGCGCCTGGGCCGCTGCCGATGAGGTAAACGGTGCCCGTTCGGGGGGGGTGCTGGGGTGTATTCATTGGTGTCGGTATCTTGGTCTGAGGTGCAAGCATAATCGTCGCGGGTGCTATTATTCAACAAGCGCGAGCAAGTTTAGTAATATCCTTAGCGGAATTGGTGGGATTAGCGAAATTAGTTGATTTGGGTCAAAGAAGCTGGCTTTGAACAGGTGCAATCTTGCACCTAGCGTCTGAGGGCCTGTTGCTGGGCGCGCACATACCGGTATTTAACGAGGAGAGGGAAATATGCATAAGGGAATTCGTAACGTATTGATGCTGGCAGTTCTGCCGTTGGCGATGAATGTAGCGTTCGCTGCGCCGAAGGCTGAAAAAGCCCCGGCACCGGCGCCTGCTGCTGCTGCACCTGCTGCGCCTATGCTGTCGGCTGCCGACAAGGCTGCTACGGGCAAGATCTACTTCGAGCGTTGCGCCGGTTGTCACGGTATGCTGCGCAAGGGCGCTACCGGCAAGAATCTTGAGCCGGCAAATTCGACCAAGCTTGGTCAGGCGCGTCTCGAAAAAATCATGGCCTACGGTACCGAAGGCGGCATGGTTAACTTCGACGACATCCTGTCGAAGAAGGAAATCGCCGACATGGCCACCTACCTCCAGATGCCGGCTGAAGCACCACCAGAGTGGAGCCTCGCGGACATCAAGGGTAGCTGGAAGCTGCTGATCCCGGTTGACAAGCGTCCGACCAAGCAGATGAACAATGTTAACCTCGCCAACGTCTTCTCGGTCACCCTGCGTGATTCCGGTGAAGTGGCGCTGATCGACGGCGACACCAAGAAAATCTGGGCTGTCATCAAGACCGGTTACGCTGTGCATATCTCGCGTATGTCGACTTCCGGTCGTTACGTTCACGTTATTGGTCGTGACGGTCGCTATGACCTGATCGACATGTGGACTGAAATGCCGACGACCGTTGCCACGCTGAAGGCCGGCTTCGAAGCCCGTTCGATCGAAACCTCGAAGTTCAAGGGCTACGAAGACAAGTATGCGATCGTCGGTTCCTACTGGCCGCCGCAGTACACCATTCTTGACGGCCTGACGCTTGAGCCGCTGAAGAACGTGTCGACTCGCGGTAATACCGTTGAAGGTGCCTACCATCCGGAGCCACGTGTTGCTTCGATCGTTGCTTCCGAAATCAAGCCTGAGTTCGTGGTCAACATCAAGGAAACCGGCATGATCCGCCTGGTTGACTACTCCGATCTGGCCAACCTCAAGGAAATCACAATCAATTCCGCCAAGTTCCTGCATGACGGCGGCTGGGATTCGAGCAAGCGTTACTTCCTCGTTGCCGCTAACGCATCGAACAAGATCGCCGTTGTTGACACCAAGGTAGGCAAACTGGCTGCATTGGTTGATACCGCCAAGATCCCGCATCCGGGTCGTGGCGCTAACTTCAAGCATCCGAAGTTCGGTCCGGTTTGGGCAACTTCACACCTTGGCGCTGACGTGATCAGCATCATTGGTACCGATCCGGAAGGCAATCCGCAGAACGCCTGGAAAGTGGTTTCGGAGTTGAAGAACCACGGTGCTAACTCGCTGTTCGTCAAGACGCATCCGAAGTCTGACAACCTGTGGGCTGATGCTCCGCTGAATCCGGATGCCAAACTCGCTGGTTCGGTCACGGTGTACAAGATCTCCGAACTCGGCGGCGACGCCAAGCCGGAAGTGATCGACATCGCTGCTGCTGCCAACCTGGGCAAGACCAAGGGTCTGCAGCGTGTGGTGCATGGTGAGTACAACATGTCAGGCGACGAGATCTGGTTCTCCGTCTGGACCGGTAACAAGACTGAGCCGTCCGCGATTGTCGTGATGGATGACAAGACCCGCAAGGTCAAGCAAGTCATCAAGGATCCGCGTCTGGTTACGCCGACCGGCAAGTTCAACGTCTACAACACCATGCACGATATTTATTAATCGGCTGGTCGCGTTTGATGTTCAAAGACGGGGGCTTCGGCCCCCGTTTTTTTGAACCTGAGTTTCTGAAAAATGTCTCAAGGTTGGTTGAAACCGAGGGAGCCGGCAATGAAATTGAATATCCTGCTGATGTGCAGTGCGCTATCGATCAATATCGCTATGGCAGCGCCTGCTCCGGATGAAAAAGATGCAGCCATGCTTGAACTGGCTGACCAGAGCCGCTGCATGACCTGTCATGATGTCGATGAAAC
>JBIJCY010000122.1:0-7746 GCA_044344385.1 Rhodocyclaceae bacterium
CCGCCGGCGTGCGCGTGCCGCAGCCGCACATCTGCTTCGAGGGCGTGTTGCTGATGGATCTGGTGGTCGATGCCGACGGCAACGCCGCTCCGCGCCTCAACGATGTCGAGCTCAGCGAGGAGTTGGCACTCGAATATCACGCCATGCTGGTCAATCAGGTGGTGCGCATGCTGTGCGCCGGCATCATTCATGGCGACCTCTCCGAGTACAACATTCTCGTCGATGCCAACGGACCGGTAATCATCGACCTGCCGCAAGCCATCGACGCGGCGGGCAACAGCTGTGCGGCCGAAATGCTCGAACGCGACGTGATCAATCTGCGCAGCTACTTCAGCACTTTCGCGCCGTCGCTAAGTGACACGCAGTTCGGCAAGGAAATCTGGGGGCATTACGAAAGTGGTTTGCTCACCCCGGAACTGGCGCTGACCGGTTACGTCGTGCTCGATGAAACCCTTGCCGACGTCGACGCCGTTCTGCTGCAGGTCGAAATGGCGATCAAGGAAGATGAAATTCGCCGGATGTGCCGCGACGACTAGTGCCAGCCTTTGACTCTGTGGTACTAGACAGTCGTTTATTTAGTGATTGGCCCGTTGCGCCCCGAATACTGATCACTCATGCGCAACGCAGCATCCGAGAACTGGCCGAGCGGTTTTTCACTGCAGAAGCGTTGAACATAGAGTTCAACCGTACCACTCGAAACCACGGAAATCTGCTGGCTCTGATTGGCGTAATTGTGCCCGCTCAAAAAACCACGCACCCAGGCAACATACTGCTTGCGCAACTCGGCATCGTCCTTTGACTGCAACCATGCCTTGCACGACATATCGTCGAAGCCCAGCAATTTAAGCGGTGCGGCACTCGCATTCGCCGAAAAAAAAGCGGCAAGCAACAAGGCCAGGGGCAGTAACAACTTGCTTCGCAGCATCAAAATCTCCTGTTCGCGAATTTACGCAATCACGCGATCAGCAATTCTCGCATAGTCCATGCGCAGCGTAGCGGCTAACACATCACCGGTCACGAAAACAGAATGCGCAACAGGCCGTGCTGCATGATTCACCCTTCGCCCGGCAGCTTCTGGCGTAAACTAGACGCCTGTCGAAACGGAAAGAAGCTGCCATGCCCCGTCCTACCCTGAAAATCCCCGCCAAACCCACCGCCGTCGACGCCGACAGCGAAACCAGATCGCTGTCGCACAAACCGGCCCGCGCCGGATTCAAAGCGCCAAAACAGACTGTCGAGCAACGTGCTAACAGCAACGCCGCCAAGGCTGCGCGACTGGCTGCGATCACCGATAGCCGTGCTGAAAAGCCGCGCCCGGCGCGCCGCTTTAGCGAAGACACCCCGAGCACGCCAAGCGCACCGCGCCCGCCGGCACGCGCAAACGCACGCCCGGCACAAGCGGCAAAGACCGAGCCAAACAGAGGCACAGAAACACCGTACCCACGCGAAGTGCGCACGCCGGAACGCCCGAAGTCCTACCCCAAGCGCGGCGTTGCCCGCAGCACCGGCGCACGCGCACTGCCTCCGGCACGCGGCGCTGACGGCGAACGCTACGCACCCCGCGCAGAAGAGGCAAGGCACAGCGCCGCGCCGCGCTCGCCAACCCGCCCGCAAACAAAGGTTGAACCGGCACAAAAACCCATCCCCGAACATCTCCGGGCAGGCTATGTGCGCCCACCCGCAAGCACCCTCAGCGAAACGAGTAAGCCACACCGCCCGCAGAACGAGCCACCGCGCCTGTCCAAACAAATCAGCGAGATGACCCAATGCTCACGGCGCGAAGCCGATGAGTGGATTGAAAACGGCTGGGTGCGCGTCGATGGCGTCGTCGTCACCGCACTCGGCACGCGCGTGCACCCCAACGCCAAGATCGAGATCAAGGAAGAGGCCAGCAAGCATCAAACGGAGAGCGTCACCATCCTGCTCAACAAGCCGCTTGACATGGCTTCCGGCAGGGATGAAAACGGCGGCGAGGGTGGCGAGAGCGCCCTGCAACTGATCCGCCCGGAGAATCGCTGGGCCGAAGACCCGACGCGCACCCACTTCAAGGCCACCCATCTGCGTGGACTGGCGCTGGCCGGCAAGCTCGATGCCGAGTCAACAGGCATGCTGGTATTCACCCAGGAAGGCAGCGTGGCGCGCCGCATTACCGGTGACGATGCACGTCTGGAAAAAGAGTATATGGTGCGCGTCGAAGGCGAGCTCACCCCCGAGGGCATGAAGCAGCTCAACCACGGCCTGTCGCTCGATGACGTAAAACTCAAAAAAGCACAGGTCTCGTGGCAGAACGAGCAGCAACTGCGTTTTGTCCTGCACGAAAGCAAAAAGCGCCAAATCCAGCGCATGTGCGAACTGGTCGGCCTGACTGTCACCAGCATCAAGCGCATCCGCATTGGCAGCGTCTCGCTCGGCAAGCTGCCGGCCGGACAATGGCGCTACCTGCGCGAAGGTGAGCGCTTCTAAGGCAACAGCAGCATTCATTGCGCAATGAAAAAGCATCGTCCCGGCGCAGACGCGGCACGCTGCCCCTGCGGCAGCCCGCGCACCTACGCTGAATGCTGCGGCGCATTGCATACCGGCAGTGCTGCGCCAAACGCCGAAGCCCTGATGCGCTCGCGCTACAGCGCCTATGTAATGGCGCTTGAGCCCTACCTGCTGGCCACCTGGCACGCCAGCACGCGCCCGCTGCAACTCGATCTCGCAACTGACGAGAGCGCGCAATGGCTCGGGCTGGAGATCAAACGTCAGCAGGTCACTGGCAACGACATGTCCATCGTCGAATTCGTCGCCCGCTACAAAACCGGCGGGCGGGCACACCGCCTGCACGAAACAAGCCACTTCGTGCGCGAAGAAGGCCGCTGGTATTACGTCGACGGTGACGAATTCGCCAAACCTCCTGCACCGGGTACGCCGCCTTGAGCGAAACACTTGAAGTCATCTACCGCGACGAACACCTGATCGCCATTCACAAACCCTCCGGCCTGCTGGTGCACCGCACGGTACTCGACCGCAACGAAACGCGCTTTGCCGTGCAACTGTTGCGCGACCAGATCGGGCAATATGTCTACCCCGTTCACCGCCTTGACCGTGGCACGTCGGGCGTGCTGATCTTCGCACTCGACCGCGAAGTCGGTAAGCTGCTCAGCGCACAATTCGAGGCACAACAGGTCGACAAGACCTATATCGCCATCGTGCGCGGCCACCCGCCGGAAGCCGGCAGTATCGACCACGCACTGACCCGTCAGTACGACGATTACGAATTTCGCCCGGCCAATACCACGACCGAAGCCCAGCCTGCGCTTACACACTACCGCCGGCTAGCGGTTGCCGAGGTGCCGTACCAGGTCGACATCTACCCGACCAGCCGCTACGCATTGCTTGAACTCAAACCGCAGACCGGGCGCCGCCACCAACTTCGCCGTCACCTCAAGCATCTGGCGCACCCGATCATCGGCGATGCGACCTACGGCAAGGGCCGGCACAACAGGCTGTTTCAGGAGCTGTTCGGCTGCCAGCGCATGCTGCTCGCCTGCCTTGAGATGCGCTTGACCCACCCGGCCAGCGGATTGCCCTTCCAACTCAATGCGCCATTGGCCGATGACTTCAAACCGGTACTCGACGGCCTCGGCTGGGCTTGATCCACCAGACAGCCGAGGCGCCGTAAAAGCATCATCTCGCGGCCTACTTGCGAGGCGATGACGCTACGGGTAATATCCCTTTAGCACCATGCGCATTCGCAAAAAATCAGATGATTAGCGCATTTTTCTAACGCAGTTATTGAAGTTGAGGACGATGCTCGATCATCCACTGCAAGATCTGGAAACCTGGATCCTGTATTTCAGCGGTGTGGAATTGCCGATTCTGCGCCAGACTGCGCGTCGACTCGAAGAAGCCCGCCTGAACATCGACAAGGTAAGCGGTCGCGATATCGCCAGCATCGTCCTGCAAGATCCGCTGATGGCCGTGCGCGTACTGGCCTACATCCAGCCCTTCCGTGGCAAACATCTGCGCTCGGATATCACGACCATCGCCGGCGCCGTAATGATGCTGGGTATTGAACCTTTCTTCAACAAGTTCGAAAACCCGGTCACCATCGAAGCCATGCTGAAAGACGAACCACAAGCCCTGCTTGGCCTGCTGCAAGTGGTTCGCCGTGCGCAGCGCGCTACGCGCTACGCGCATGACTGGGCATTTGCACGGCACGACATGAACGTCGAGGAAGTCGCGCTCGCGGCGCTGCTGCATGACCTGACAGAAATCCTGCTATGGTGTTTCGCCCCCAAGTTGGCGATCGAAATCCGCAACATGCAGCAAGTCGACGTCACGCTGCGCAGCACTGTCGCGCAGGAACGCGTCCTCGGCATCACGCTTTTTGACCTGCAACTGGCACTCTGCCACGCCTGGCATTTGCCCGGCCTGCTCGAATCGCTGATGAATGACGAGAATACCGAACAGCCACGCGTGCGCAATGTGTCGCTGGCTGTGAATCTGGCACGTCACTCCGCCAAGGGCTGGAACGATGCCGCCCTGCCCGATGACTTCAGTGCAATACAAAGACTGTTGCGCATCGACCGCGAAACCCTGATGACGCGCCTTAGCATTCCGCCGGAAGCGCTGCCCCTGCTGGCAGAACTCGACCCTGAGCAAACCGCCGATGAAGAAACAGCGTCGGCTACCACCCCGCCCCCCCAGCCGGAATAAAGCCGCCTAAGCAGCCGGACCAAATCCCCGGCACTCGGTTATAGTGCGCTCTGCCTTTTGCCAGACCACAACTCGCGCCAATGTCCCGCACCCTGCTCTTCACCATCGTCTTCATCGAAGGATTCTGCTCGCTCGGCGCAGAAGTCATCGCACTGCGCCAGATCATCCCGCACATGGGCAGTTCGATCGTTGTTACCGCGCCGACCATCGGCTTTTTCCTGCTCGCGCTGGCACTCGGCTACCAGGCCGGCGCCAAGGTTGCCGGTGACTACCTTGCAGTCGTCTCCAGAAACTTCCTGATCGCCGCCGCACTCACCGGGGCCGGGCTGGCCGGGATCAGCGTCGATATAATCTTTGACGCACTCAACCCGCCGACACTGGCCTACCTTGTTTTCATCGCCACCGTGCTTTGCCCGCTCGCCTGGTTAATGGGGCAGACGGTGCCGATCCTGACCAACCTGATGAAACACGCGCGAACCGGCGAAGCCAGCGGCTACGCGCTGTACTACTCGACGCTCGGCTCCTTCCTTGGCTCGATCTCGCTCTCGCTGCTGATCATGCAGTGGCTCGGTGTATCGTCTGCAGTGGCCATCTGCGCACTGCTGCTGGTCGCCGGCCACGTGCTGCTCAGCGCTCGCCACTGGCGCACCGTGCCTGCCAGCCTTGCCGTGATTTCATTGACGATCATTTGCAACACCTGGCTGCGCCCGGTGATCGAAACGGCCTACGCCAATTACGCTGTCATCCCGGTCAATCTTGAAGGCGCAATCAACGCGCGCGCCTTCAAAAACAACAACTCGGTCGCCTCGCTGATCGATGAAAGCGAGCCGCCACTTTACGCTCGCTATGTGCGCCACATCCGCAGCATCCTGCTCGACGAACTGCACTTCGACGAGCGCAAGGTTCTGGTGCTCGGCGCCGGCGGCTTTACGTTGTCGCACCGCGAGCCGCACAACCACTACACCTACGTCGATATCGACCCGGCGATACGCGGCATTGCCGAGAAGAAATTCCTCGGCGAAGCGGCCCTCGGCGACTTCATCGTCGACGATGCGAGACGCTTCGTCGTGCGCAGCGATCAGCGCTTTGACGCAGCGATTGTCGATGTCTATAGCTCACACAATTCAATCCCCGGCCATCTCGTCACCCGCGAGTTCTGGCAGAGCACACGCCGCGTGCTTGAGCCGCAAGGGGTAATGATCGCCAACCTGATTCTTGACGGAAAACTGGCCACGCCCTACGCACGCAACCTGCTCGCCACCATTGAGAGCGTCTATGGCCGCTGCGCCGTTGAGGTGCTGCACAAGGATAAACCACTAAGCAACGTTGTCGTCACATGCCACAACACCAACCAACCGCAAACGACAAATCTCTATATCGACGAACGAAACAGCGCAGACTTTGACCTGCTGCGCTCACGCTGAGCCTCATTTTAAAGACATCCAATGCGCCAACTGCTGACACTCTTCTCCGCCCTTTCGCTTGCCGCGCTCACATTGAATGGCTGTGCCACGCCCCCGCCGCCAGCGCCAAAACCAGTCAAAATCGGTCTCGCACTGGGCGGCGGCGCGGCACGCGGCTTTGCCCACGTCGGCGTGATCAAGGCACTGGAAAACCACGGGATATTCCCCGACATTATCGTCGGCACCAGCGCCGGCGCAGTAGTCGGTGCGCTTTATGCCGCAGGCAACACCGGTTTTGAATTACAGAAACTGGCGCACAAGCTGGATGAATCAAAAATCAGCGACTGGTCAATGCCCGACCGTGGCGTACTCAAGGGTGAAGCGCTGCAACAATTTATCAACGATGCCGTTGCCCAGCGCCCGCTGGAAAGCCTGAAAAAACCCTTCGCTGCCGTGGCAACCGACCTGCACAGTGGTGAGAGCATCATTTTCCGCACCGGCAACACCGGCATGGCGGTACGCGCCTCGGCCACCGTGCCCGGCGTCTTTCAGCCGGTCACGATCAACGGCCGGGAGTATGTGGATGGCGGCCTGACCAGCCTGATCCCGGTACGTGCCGCACGCCAGATGGGAAGTGATGTAGTGATCGCCGTCGACATCTCGGCACGCCCCGCCGACAAGCAGGTGCGCGGCACCCTCGAGATCCTCCTGCAGACCGTGACGATCATGGGCCAGAGCCTTTCACGATACGAGCAAAAGGAAGCCGACATCGTCATCCGTCCTCAGGTTGGCGGTGTCGGATCAGCCGATTTTCAGGCGCGCCACGACGCAATTCTTGAAGGCGAAAAGGCCGTGCAACTGGCCTTGCCACAGATCAGGGAAATGCTCAAAAAAGCCGGCAAGATCTGAGATTCAGAAAGCCTCAACAAGCAATATCACGCCGGCAGGCGGGACATAAACCCATGCAGGTTCGAGTCGCAACTCGCGATGTGGCGCATAAAAATCGCCGACAGCTCCTGCACGGCATGCGTCATGGCGGCAGCATCGCCTTTTCTCGCTTCCAGCGCATCGATCCACTCGACCATTCGCTCATGGTCATGCACATGCGTATCGTAGTCGGGGTAATCATAGAGCCGCATCAGCAACTCTTCCGACAGGAAATGCGCACGGCTGTAATCAGAAAGATGCGCCAGCGTCTCATCGATGTTCTCGCCTCGGGCAACAGCACCGGCAAGCGCCTGCATCAGCCGGATCTGCACCTGATGCTCACGACTGATTCCGCTGGCATCGTCTGCTATTGAATGACCCTCTCCCATCACTGCCTCCCTGAAAAGTACATTTCGGTCCAGCCCCGAACTAGGAGTACGTTAGCCCGCCGGAGTTCCCTCCAATGACTCCCAGCGCTCCAGCAACAACAGCAACTCGTCATCAATTTCGCTCAGACGCTTTGAAAGACGCGGCGCTTCCGCTGACTCCGACTGATACAACGCCGGATCCGCCAGGCGGGCGACCAGTGTTTTCTGCTCGGTTTCCAGCGCGGCGATTCGCCCGGGCAGCGCCTCAAGCTCACGTGCATCCTTGAAATTAAGCTTGCCGGCAGCGCCGGATTTTGCCTTGGCGGTTTTCGCCGTCTCGGCCTCAC
>JBIJCY010000123.1:0-7693 GCA_044344385.1 Rhodocyclaceae bacterium
GGCGCAAACGGAGCAAGCTGCTAGCGCAGCCAAGAACGAAAACTGTGAAAAGGCTAGGCGTTACCTGCAAAGCCTTGAATCCGGAGAGCGCATGGCTTTACGCGACGACAAAGGCGAACGTTATTACATGGAAGATGCACAACGCCAGCAAGAGATCACCAAGACAAGACAGGACATGCAAACAGTGTGCAAGTGATTTGCGTTACTCCGCCTCACCCTCGCCGGCGCCTTTTTTCATAACCTTGCCTTCTGCCGCACGCTGTTTGCGCACTTCCTTCGGATCGGCGATCAAAGGCCGGTAGATTTCCACCCGATCACCATCACGCAGCACGGCGTCGGGCTTGGTCAGCTTGGCAAAAACACCCAGCTTGTTCTTTGCCAGATCAATTTCCGGATACTTCAGCAGCAATCCTGAAGCCTCAATCGCCTGCCGGGCAGTCGTTCCCTCCGGCAACTTCCGGGCAATGATTTCCTGCTTGTTGGGCAGGGCATAAATCACTTCGACATTAAGCATTTCAGACATTTGACACTCCATAAACCTGTGCAGCGCGTTTCACAAAGGCGTCGACCAGAGTGTTGGCAATCTGGCTAAAAACCGGACCAATCAGTTTTTCCAGCACTTTGCTGGAAAACTCGTAGGAAAGTTGAAACTCAATCTTGCAGGCGTTCTCGGCCAGCGGCTTGAAGCGCCACATGCCTTCAAGCCGGCGAAACGGGCCGTCGATCAGCCGGATGCTCATCCACAACGGAATTTCTTTTTTGTTCTCGGTGGTGAAATGCGATTTGACGTTGAGGTAATTGATGTGCAACGTGGCAATGATTTTCGTTTCGTCGCGAAATTCAAGCCGGCTTTGACTGCACCAGGGAAGAAACTTCGGATAGTCCTCGACACGGTCGACCAGATCGAACATCTGCTGCGCGGAATTCTCGATCAGCACTGACTTTTCAACCAAGGCCATGCTCTGCCGTACCCCGTGAATCCTGTAGAATTGCGCATTCTAGCATTCCTGCAATAAAACCTCCGAGAGCCGGACCATGAGTATCATCGCCAACAAAAAAGCCTTTCACGACTACTTCATCGAAGAAAAATTCGAGGCTGGCGTCGTGCTTGAAGGCTGGGAAGTCAAGGCGATCCGAGCCGGGCGCGGAAATATCAAGGAATCCTATGTTGTGATTCGCAGCGGCGAAGTGTTTCTATTCGGTATGCACATCACGCCCTTGCTGGAGGCGTCGACGCACGTCACACCGGATCCGATCCGCACGCGTAAACTGCTTCTGCACGCCAACCAGATCAGCAAACTGATCGGTCAGGTCGAACGCGCCGGCTACACGATCTTGCCTTTGGATCTGCATTACGTGCGCGGCCGTATCAAGGTAGAAATCGGCCTCGCCAAAGGCAAGAAACAGCATGACAAACGCGACGTCGAAAAGGAACGTGACTGGGATCGCGAAAAGGCGCGTCTGCTACGCGTCAAGGCCTGAAGCCGCGCGCTCATAGTTCAGCGAAGCGCGGGTAGAATGGCCAATTGTTGGCCCAACCTTAACTCAGCCTTTCCATGAAAACAGACAGTCTCGCCATCCATCATCATTGTTGCCGAACAGCGCTCGTTGTCCTGTTTGGGCTATTACTCAGTGCCTGCAACTCGACGCCGCACAGCCGGGCCTATCAGGCTGAGACGTTTGCGCAAGAAACGCCGTTCCAGTATTACAGCAGCCGTGAGCCGGATGGTGCTTGTGAGATCGGCAAACGCGCTTTACTCAGCCATGGCTATCAGATCGAAGGAACACAGCCGCACAACATCCGTGGCGAAAAGTATTTCCAACCAACGCCGGAACATGTGACGAAACTGACGATTACGCTGGTGTGCCTTCCCAGCAGCTTGGGCGCAGCGATTTATGCGAACGCCATGGAGACGAATTTTGAGCTTAAATCACGCGGCAGCAGTGCGGGGTTAAGCGTCGCGGGGTTCGGCTCCTTGTCTGTGCCATGGGTTGCAGATAAAGATACGTTGGTGAAAGTTGGAGAAATCACGATCACAGCTCCGGAGTTTTATCAACGACTGTTTGATCTGATCAAAACGCTCGACGGTTAAGTCTTCTTGAGTTTCAGACATGCACAAACAAAACGCCCCGACATTCGGGGCGTTTTGTTTGTGCCTTACACGCGGCAGACTCAGGCCTTGTGCGCCGCCAGTTGAAGCCAAGTATCAACGACCGTATCCGGATTCAGCGAGATGCTGCCGATTCCCTGATCCATTAGCCATTCGGCGAGGTCGGCATGGTCCGATGGCCCCTGCCCGCAAATACCAACATACTTCCCCTGCCTGCGGCAAGCCGAGATGGCCATGGCCAGCAAGGCCTTGACCGCCGGGTCGCGCTCATCAAACAGCGCAGCAACGAGTCCGGAATCGCGGTCGAGGCCGAGCGTTAGTTGCGTCAGATCATTGGAACCAATCGACATGCCGTCGAAGTGCTTGAGGAAGTCGTCAGCAAGCAGCGCGTTGGACGGAATCTCGCACATCATGATCAGCTTCAGGCCGTTTTCGCCGCGCTTAAGGCCGTGCTCGGCGAGCAGGGCTTCGACGCCGGCAGCCTCGCCGACCGTGCGTACAAAAGGCACCATCAGTTCGACGTTGGTCAGGCCCATTTCCTCGCGCACCTTCTTCATGGCGAGGCACTCCATCTCGAAACAGTCGCGGAATGTTGTTGCGATGTAGCGCGATGCGCCACGGAAGCCGAGCATCGGGTTTTCTTCTTCCGGCTCGTAGGCATCGCCGCCGAGCAGCTTGCGGTATTCGTTTGACTTGAAGTCGGAGAGGCGAACGATCACCGGTTTGGGCCAGAAGGCGGCGGCGATGGTCGCCACCCCTTCAACCAGCTTCTCGATGAAGAAATCCTTGGGGCTGGCGTAACCACGGGCACGGCGCTGAATTTCCTCACGGCGCGAGGCCGGTTGACGGTCGATGTCGAGGATAGCCTTGGGGTGCACGCCGATCACGTTATTGATAATGAATTCGACGCGCGCCAGACCAACACCGGCATTCGGCAATTGCGAGAACTCGAAGGCCAGCTCCGGGTTGCCAACGTTCATCATGATCTTGACCGGAATTTCGGGCATCGCCGTGATTTGACGTGAAGTCACTTCATAGTCGAGCTTGCCGCGATAGACATGACCGGTATCGCCTTCGGCACATGATGCGGTGACGATCTCGCCCTCAGTCAACGTTTCGGTCGCATCGCCGCAACCGACAATGGCCGGAATGCCCAGCTCGCGCGCGATGATCGCCGCGTGGCAGGTGCGGCCGCCACGATTGGTGACGATCGCCGAGGCGCGCTTCATCACCGGTTCCCAGTTCGGGTCGGTCATGTCTGCCACCAGCACGTCGCCGGGCTGCACCTTGTCCATTTCCTTCGGGTCGTGCACGACGCGCACCGGGCCGACGCCGATCTTCTGGCCAATGGCACGACCGGATGTCAGCACTTTCGAGAAGCTCTTCAGCTTGAATTTCTGCAGCCGGTCGTGGCCGCCTTCCTGCGACTTGACCGTTTCCGGGCGCGCCTGCAACACGTACAGTTTGCCATCGCGACCATCCTTGCCCCACTCGATGTCCATCGGGCGGCCGTAATGCTGCTCGATGATCACGGCGTAGCGCGCGAGTTCCTGAACTTCCGCATCGTTGAGAGAGAACTGATGACGCTCAGCCTCGGGCACATCCACCGTGGCAACCGATTTGCCGGCGGCTTTTTCACCGGTAAAAACCATCTTGATCAGCTTTGAACCGAGATTTCGACGAATCACGGCGTGCTTGCCGGCTGCCAATATGGGCTTGTGCACATAGAACTCGTCGGGGTTGACGGCGCCCTGCACCACCGTTTCGCCGAGACCGTAGGATGAGGTGACGAATACCGCATCGCGGAAACCGGATTCGGTATCAAGCGTGAACATCACGCCGGCGGCGCCGGTGTCGGAACGCACCATGCGTTGTACGCCCGCTGACAGGGCGACATCGGCATGAACAAAGTTCTTATGCACGCGGTACGAGATGGCGCGGTCGTTGTAGAGCGAGGCGAAGACTTCCTTGATCGCGTGCAGGATGTTGTCGAGGCCGTGAATATTGAGGAAGGTTTCCTGCTGCCCGGCGAACGAGGCATCGGGCAGATCTTCGGCGGTGGCCGAGGAGCGCACGGCGAAGGACATGTCGGCTGAGGATTCGGCAACCAGACGTTGATACTGCGCGCTGATCTCCACCGTCAGTGCGGTCGGGAACGGCGTATCCATGATCCAGCTGCGGATCTGCTGACCACAGATAGCCAGCGCATTAACGTCCTCGACATCCAGTGCATCAAGCGCGGCATTGATTTTGGTATCGAGACCGCTTTGCGCCAAAAAATCGCGATAGGCAGCAGCCGTCGTCGCAAAGCCGCCCGGCACGCGCACGCCGGAGTCGGCCAGTTGGCTGATCATTTCACCGAGCGACGAGTTCTTGCCGCCAACCTGTTCAACATCGGTCATGCGCAGTTTTTCAAGGGGTATGACGAGGGGTTCCATGCAGATTCCTTTAAATAGTTAAAATCAAGAAGAAAGGGGTTCGGAATATTCGCTGTGCAGGCGCCGGGCGGCGGTTTCACGCCGGGCGACGGAGCGTATCGTCTGCGCCAGCGACTCACGTACAAAGTCAATATGCGTTTCAGCTGCGGCACGCGCTGCGGCGGGCTTGCGTTCGCAAATGGCAGCGTGAATTCCCGCGTGCTGACTTTTCAACAGGGAAATCGCCGCGGGGATATTTTTCAGTTCGCCGAGATTGAGGCGAATGTTGTCATGCATCAGGCGCAGGAGCGCAGCCGAGAGATGGCCGATCAACACGTTGTGCGTGGCCTCGCCAATCGCCTGATGGAAAGCGATATCGGTGCTGGAACGCTGATCGAGATCATCGGCATCGAAAGCTTCGTTCATTGCACCAAAGGCCTGATTGAGACGCGCCAGATCGGCCTCCGTCGCCCTTTCGGCAGCCCATTCGGCAGCCTGTCCTTCGAGCATGCGGCGAAACTCCAGCAAATCTTCGCGCAGATTCGGGTGCGCCCCCATCATGTCCTGCCACGGATCGAAGAAACTTGATTCGAGCCGATCGGTCACATAGGTGCCACCGCCCTGTAGACTCTGTAACATACCCTTCGAGGCGAGTTTCTGGATGGCCTCACGAAGTGAAGGACGAGATACGCCCAGTTCGATGGAGAGTTCGCGCTCCGGCGGCAAGCGGTCCCCGGGTTTCAGCGAGCCTTCCAGAATGCGTCTTTCCAGAGACGCAGCAACGGCGTCGGAAATGCGCGGCACCTGGAACCTGTTTTGTTGCTTGGGCAAAGTGGACTCTCGATTGGTCAGACCACGTAATTCTAATAAGCAATTTAGGAAACTGCAAGTGCCAAAAATGACCTTGATTATTGACTAAACAGTTGTGGTATCGTACATTCTCACCGTGAGCAGTTATTGGTCTTACCAATTAACCAAAGGAATTGACATGCAGCGAGACAACCCCAGCGGCCAGCGGCCAAAAGATGTTTATTTCTTTGCCACCTGCCTCGTCGATTTGTTCTGCCCTGAAGCCGGAATCGATGCCATTACGCTAATCGAACGTGAAGGCGTCACCGTCCACTTCCCCGAAAACCAGACTTGCTGCGGCCAGCCGGCCTATACCAGCGGCTACCCCGATGAAGCGCGCGCGGTGGCGCTGACGCAGATGAAGCTCTTCCCGAATGACTGGCCTATCGTCGTTCCATCCGGTTCCTGTGGCGGCATGATTCGCCACCACTACCCGAAACTCTTTGCCGATGATCCGGCACTAAAAGCCAAAGCCGAGGCGCTGGCTGAGCGTACGTTTGAACTCTCCGAATTCCTGCTGAATGTGCTCAAGGTGCAGTGGAAGGATTCCGGCAAGCCGGCAACCGTGACACTGCATACCTCATGCGCTGCGCGCCGTGAAATGGGCACGCACGAACATGCCCGCGCCCTCCTCGCCCAGTTGCCCAGTGTCAATGTCGTCATGCAGTCGCACGAGTCGGAATGTTGCGGTTTTGGCGGTACGTTTTCGCTCAAGCACCCGTCGATTTCCTCGGCGATGGCCGGCGACAAGGCTGATGCACTCAAGGAAAATGGCGCTGAGGCTTTTATTTCTGCCGACTGCGGTTGCATGCTGAACATCAATCACACCTTGCAGAAACGTGGTGACAGTTTTCAGGGCAAGCATCTGGCGACCTTCCTTTGCGAGCAACTGGGAGAAAAATCATGAGCAGCAACGCAAGTGCACGCGACAACATTCTGCAGCGCCTGCGCGCCGCGCCACAGGGCAAGCCGGTGCTGGCGCCCGACGTGCCCGGGTTCTATGCCGCCGTGCGCGGCGCAAAGCCCAGCGAAGACCGCGCCGCACGCATCGAACGCTTTTGCGAAAAAATGGCCTTCTGGCGCGGCGAAGTGGTTCGCGTAACGCACAGTAACTGGGCGGAAACACTGCGTTCCTTATGCGTTGCGAAAAACGTAAACTCCTTGCTCTACGGGGCGCAAACAAGCAATTCGGCCGCTTTGGAAGCAGCCGGCATCACCGGACTGAAGCCATACGACCGCCCGGTCGACGACTGGAAGCTTGAGCTTTTTCGCGACACCGACGCCGGTTTTACCTCGACACGCGGCGCCATCACCGAAACCGGCACGCTGATCGTCTGGCCCAACGCACAGGAGCCACGCCTGATGTCGCTGGTGCCGCCGATCCACTTTGCGCTGCTCGAAGCGATGAGCGCTCAGGGCTGGGGGGCGGACGGCAAGATGCCGACCAACGCACTGCTCATTTCCGGCCCGTCGAAGACCGCCGATATTCAGGTGACGCTGGCTTACGGCGCACATGGCCCGAAAGAATTGGTCATTCTGCTTGTGGTCAAAGAGGAGGAGCTGTAATGGGTGCCCACGAAAACAGTCAGACGCTCAAGTTCGTTCCGGCCAGCGAATTCAAGCAACGTACCAGCGAAGCCGTTTCCGACGAGCATCTGCGCAAGAGCTTTCGCGGCGCGATGGATTTTTTAATGGCCAAACGCGCTGCCCAGTTTCCCGACCCTGTAGCGCTCGAAGCGCAGCGCGGACTGGCCGAACATATCCGCAAATACAGCCTGGCGCGCCTGCCCGACCTGCTCGAACAACTGGAACGCAATCTCACGGCCAACGGCATCCAGGTGCACTGGGCCGAAAACGCTGAGCAGGCCAACGCCATCATCGTCGGCATCGCGCAAAAACACTCGGCGAAGCTGATGGTCAAGGGCAAGTCGATGGTCAGCGAGGAAACCGAGCTTAATCACGCAATGGAAGCCGTTGGCATCGAGGCACTGGAGAGCGATATGGGCGAATACATCGTCCAGCTCGACGGCGAAAAACCCTCGCACATCATTATGCCGGCGATCCACAAAACCAAGCAGCAGATTGCCAAACTGTTTGCCGAAAAAGTGCCGGGAGCGACCTATACGGAGTCGGTCGATGAACTGATCGGCATCGGCCGCGCCGTGCTGCGCGAGAAGTTCATGACCGCCGAAATCGGTCTCTCCGGCGTGAATTTCGCGGTGGCCGAAACCGGCACGCTCTGCCTGGTCGAAAACGAAGGCAACGGCCGCATGTGCACCACTGTTCCCAAGGTTCATGTCGCGATTACCGGTATCG
>JBIJCY010000124.1:0-7668 GCA_044344385.1 Rhodocyclaceae bacterium
AGATGTTCGGCGATGAGTATGACCGCTGCTGCTACCCGCAGGGCGTGGCACGACAACTCGGGGCACTGATCGCCAATGGCGACCGTCGCCCGCTTCTGAGAAGCATCACCTGCCCCACCGTCGTCGTTCACGGCAAATGCGACCCGCTGATTCCGGTAGCATGTGGCGAGGACGTCGCCGGCAACATTCAAAATGCCGAGATGCGCGTCATTGAAGGCATGGGGCACGATTTTCCGCTGCCACTAACAGCGACTTTTGCCGATGCCATCTGTTCGGCGGCGCAATCAGTGCGCTGAAATGCACGCAGTTGCGGGCGAACGTTTTTCCGTTCAGCGGGTCTTTCACCACAGCACGCAAGCATTCCACTGAAGACCGGGCATTCGCCCGGTCAAATGAGCGCTTGTCGGACGCTGCTTGCAACGGAACCCGCTCATGACACCCTCACTTTCATTCGATAACCGTTTCCTGCGTGAACTGCCGGGCGATACCGACACACACAACCACCCGCGACAGGTGCTCGGCGCCTGCTGGTCAGGGGTGAGCCCGACGCCGGTAGTTGCACCACGGCTTGTCGCCTACTCGCGCGAAGTCGCCGATGCGCTCGATCTCGACACCAACGCACTGGCATCACCCGAAATGCTCGCAGCGCTGGCCGGCAATCGTTTGTTGCCGGGCATGGTGGCCTATGCCACGTGCTATGGCGGGCACCAATTCGGGCAGTGGGCCGGGCAGTTGGGAGACGGCCGGGCAATCATGCTCGGTGAAGTGCTCAACCGTGCCGGACACCGCTTCGAACTGCAACTTAAAGGCGCCGGACCAACACCCTATTCACGCCGCGCCGACGGGCGCGCCGTCCTGCGCTCATCGATCCGCGAATTCCTGTGCAGTGAAGCCATGCATCATCTGGGCGTGCCAACCACCCGCGCGCTAAGTCTGGTGGACACCGGTGAATCCGTAGTGCGCGACATGTTCTACGACGGCAACGCAGCCGCCGAACCCGGCGCCGTGGTTTGCCGCGTAGCCCCCTCGTTCACCCGCTTTGGACACTTCGAGTTGTTGGCGGCACGCGGCGATCAGGCCCTGTTGCAGCGCCTGGTTGAGTTCACCATCAGGCGTGATTTCCCGGATCTATCGGCCACATCCGAACGACGCATTGCCACCTGGTTTATCGACATTTGCCAGCGCACCGCAGAGATGGTGGTGCATTGGATGCGCGTCGGTTTTGTGCATGGCGTGATGAATACCGACAACATGTCGATACTCGGCCTGACGATTGATTACGGCCCTTACGGCTGGGTCGACAACTTTGATCCGGGTTGGACACCGAATACCACCGACGCGGCTGGCCAGCGCTATTGCTTTGGCCGGCAGCCAGAAATTGCACGCTGGAATCTCGAACGACTGGCCGATGCGCTGGCCGGTTTGCTGCCTGAACCCGAGGTGCTGGAAGCCGGGCTGCAGCACTACGATGCCGTTTATGCAAAAGCATTCAGCAAGGCATTTGCCGGGAAATTCGGTTTTTCCACCTGGCGTGAAGACGATGCCGATCTGGTCAATGATGCCTTTGAACTGATGCGCCGCGCCGAAGTGGATATGACTGAATTTTTCCGCAGTCTGGCGCAGATTGATATCGCTGTGCCAAGCCTTGATGGTTTGCGCGGAGCGTTCTACCGTGACGAGCTCTACACCTGCTTCGCCGGCGATTTTTTGCAATGGCTGGAACGCTATGCCGCCCGGTTGCGGCAGGATGCTGAGCCAACGCAGACAAGAGTCACGCGCATGAATCAGTTCAATCCACGTTTTGTCCTGCGCAACTATCTCGCGCAGCAGGCGATCGAAGCTGCCGAACAGGGTGATCCGGGCCTGATCCACGAACTGCTCGGAATACTGCGGCACCCGTATGACGAACAACCCGGGCGTGAGCGTTTCAGCGCCAAACGCCCCGATTGGGCTAGACACAAGGCGGGCTGTTCAATGCTCTCGTGTAGCTCTTGAGCATAAGCACAAAACACCGCACGCACCAAAAACAAGGCCCTCGCAGGACAATCACATTCAAACATCCACCCCCAACGCAGAGGCGCAGAGGACGCAGAGATAACGCAGAGAAGAGCAAAATAGGGGCAGAAATCTGTTTTTCTCTGCGTTATCTCTGCGCCCTCTGCGCCTCTGCGGTAAGTTTTAAAATCAAATGCAATCGCCCCGGCCCTCGTAGTTTTCTCCAGACAAGGCTAGAATTCAGCGCTAATCATTCGCAGGTCGCGCGGCGAGGTAATCGTCGCGCAACGAGCACGCTTTTCCGGCTTCTGTCTGACCTGGAAACGGGAGGAAACAATGAAACATGGAAACAGTGCGGGAAAACTCGCCCTCTGGCTACTCGCCTGCATTCTGGCGCAACCAGTGCTTGCACAGAGCGACTGCCCGCAACGGGGCGACCTTGACACCGGCTACTGCGACGAGAATCGTGATCTCGTTGCCGATACACCGACCGATGCGAAACGCCTGAAGAGCCCAGCCACCCTCCTGTTCACCTATACGCCAACCGAAGATGCCGCAGTCTACGAAGCACTGTTCAAGCCTTTCACCGTATACCTGACGCAATGCACCGGCCGAAAGGTCGTCTACAACCCGGTGCAATCAAATGCAGCTGAAATCGATGCGATGCGCACTGGCCGCTTGCACGTCGCCGGCTTTTCCACCGGGGCCACCGCCTTCGCGGTGAACATGGCCGGCGCCGTGCCCTTCGCGGCCAAGGGCACAGAAAAGGAAGCGCAAGGCTACAACCTTCTGCTGATCGTCAAAAAATCCAGCAGCTTCCACAAGCTCTCCGACCTGAAAGGCAAAGTTGTTGCCCACACTTCGCCTTCGTCGAACTCCGGCCACGTTGCGCCGGTCGCGCTCTTCCCCAAAGAGGGACTGGTGCCGGACAAGGACTACAAAATCATGTTCTCCGGCAAGCATGACGAGTCAGTAATGGGCGTTCTGTCCGGTAATTACGATGCAGCGGCTGTCGCTTCGGACGTATTTCGCCGCATGGTCGTACGTGACCAGATTACAGAAAATGACTTTCGCATCATCTACCGCAGCACACGCTTCCCGACATCATCGTTCGCCTACGCCCACGATCTGGAGCCGGCATTGCGCGAGCGCATCATCAAGTGTTTCTTCGACTACCGCCTTTCTGCTGAAATGACCACAGCATTCGACGGGGCCGACCGCTATTACCCGATCAGCTATCAGAAGGATTGGGAGATCGTCCGAAAAATAGCGGAAGCCGGCGGCGAAAGTTTCAATCGCGCCGCCTACGAAAAAGAATCCAGACGCGAATATGACGCCCGTGCACACAGATAGCAGCACCTCTCTCCGCCCAGCAGAAAAGCGCGCCGCGCGCTGGCCGAACTGGCTGAAGCCACAGCTTCTGCCTGTGCTCGTGCTGGTCATTTCTCTAAGCATTACCTACTGGCTATGGCAGGCTGCGCAGAAAAACGTTGAAGAAGACCTACGAGCCAGCTTTGACTTCCGTATTCGCGAGGTATCGGCCAGCATCGAGCAACGGATGAAGTCTTACGAGCAGATTCTGCGCGGCGTCGGCGGCCTGTTTGCTCATGATGACGACCTGAATCGCGAGGGCTTTCGCCACTACGTTCAAAAACTTCGCCTCGCCGAAAATTACAGCGGCATTCAGGGGCTTGGGTTTTCCCTGATTGTTCCGGCTGCGCAAAAGGAAAAACACACATCGGCCGTACGCAAGGATGGCTTTGCGGACTACACCATCAAGCCCGATGGCCTTCGCGAAATCTATAGCCCGATCATCTACGTCGAGCCATTTTCCGGATTTAACGAGAGCTCACTCGGCTTTGACCCCTTCAGTTCGCCGGTTTCCCGAACGGCCATGGAACGTTCACGCGATCTGGACAAGCCGATCATCTCGCGCATGATGAAACTCAGACATGGGTCAAGCAATGCAGACCATGCGGGTTTCATGATGTATCTACCTGTTTTCGGGATCGGCCTGCCGCAACGAACTTTTGCCGAGCGACGCGCCAACATTACCGGCTGGGTTTACGCCTCGTTTCGCATGACGGATCTGATGGACGGCATTCTCGGGGAACGCGCTGACGATATCGCCATCCGGATCTACGATGGCGAGGCCATCAACAGCGATGCCCTGATGTACTACGTCAGCGGCGATGCCGGTGGCCGCACCGGCAATACCACCCCGATGAATGCCACGCATTACCTCGGCATCGGCGGACACACCTGGGCGTTGGTGATCACCAGCCTGCCCGGTTTCGAAGCGCAAGTCGATATCGACAAACCGAAGTTCATCGCCAAAATCATGCTGGGCGGCAGCCTCCTGCTGGCATTGCTGAGCTGGCTCTTCATCCACGGCCGGACTCGCGCCTTGGCGGATGCGGGAAAGCTGGCGGTTGCCGAGGCCAGTTACCGCTCAATGTTCGACAATGCACTCGATGCGGTATTTCTGCTGCGCGACAACCTGATTGTTGATTGCAACGCACCAGCGCAAACCCTCTTCGGCTGCCGGCGCGATCAGATCATTGCCCGAACGCTGGTGCGTTTTTCATCAACCGCCCAAGCGAACGGCCGACCAAGCAGCGATCTACCCGGCTTGATGGAAGACAGCCTGCGCACCGGCGACAAAATTTTCGAGTGGCTATTCCGTCGCTACGATGGCGCACTGATTTACTGCGACGTCGCAGTCCGCCAGATCGTCGTTGACGGTGAGGCACGGATTCTGGCCAACGTCCACGACATTACCTCCCGTAAAAAAGCCGAAGAAGAAATCAAGCGCACCTCGGCCGAGCTTGAAGCAATTTTGCATAGCGCGCTGGTGGGTATTTGCTACATTTCGGGGCGTCGTCACCAGTGGGTCAATAACAAGTTTGCAGAGATGATGGGCTACGAACCGGAAGAACTGATCGGCCAGCAAACGCTGATTCACTTCCCTGACGAAAAAAGCTGGCAGGCAATCGGCCAACTAGCCTATCCGGTCATCGCACAGGGTCAGTCCTTCTCTATTGACTGGCAGATGAAACGCAAGGATGGCAGCATTTTCTGGGCTGAACTGTTCGGCAAAGCGGTTGATGATCTGGACATTGCCAAAGGAACGATCTGGACCTATCTCGACATCACCCACCGCAAACAGGCCGAAGAGGAGATCAAGGCCGCGCTGGAACAACAAAAGGAGTTGTACCAGCTGAAATCACGCTTTGTGTCGATGACGTCGCACGAATTCCGAACACCGCTGGCAACCATCATGTCCTCGGCCGAGCTGCTCAAGTACTACAGCGACAGGATGCCACCTGAAGAGCGCGCCGAGGTCATCGAGAGCATCGAAAAAGCAGTCAAGCGAATGACCCGCATGCTTGAAGACATTCTGACGATTGGCAAGGTCGATGCGGACAAAATCAAATTCAGGCCCGAGTTGCTGCCACTACGAAAATTCTGCGAAGGCCTGGTCAGCGAAATCCCGCTACTGCTTGAGGACGCTGACAAGGGGAAATGTGTCATCGAACTACAGATAATCGGCGATAGCGGAGAAGTCCACTTTGACGAAAGGCTGCTGCACCACATCTTCGGCAACCTTCTTTCAAATGCCTTCAAGTACTCTCCTGCCGGCGGCAAGGTGTTCTTTGGTGTCGTATGCCGGCCAAGTGAAATCGAATTCACCGTCGCTGATCAGGGTATCGGCCTGCCCGGCGAAGATGTCGCCCATCTTTTCGAAACTTTCTACCGCGCCAGCAACGTCGGCAACATTGCAGGTACCGGCCTTGGCCTCGCCATTGTCAAACGCTCGGTAGAACTGCATAACGGCACCATCAAGGTCGACAGCATCCTCGGCACCGGCACACGCTTTGTCGTGACGCTACCGACCGCCGCACCTACCACTACATCCTCTTCCATCTGAAAAGAAATCATGCCGCGCATCCAGATCGAACTCCCCGACCGTTTCCCGTTTTCCAGCGAAATCACGCTCTACCTCAGCCACATGAATTACGGAGGGCATCTCGACAACGCCCTGCTGCTCACCGTGGTGTCTGAGGCGCGAGCACGCTTTTTCAAGTCGCTCGGCTATAGCGAACTGGATGTCGAAGGCGTCGGCATCATCGTCTCCGACGCCGCGCTGCAATACCGCTCGGAGGCTTTTCACGGAGAGGTGATGGTCGTCAGCATGGGCGCTGCCGATTTTGGCAGCAAGGGCTGCGATCTGCTCTGGTGCATGAGCGAGAAAACCACGAACCGCGAAGTGGCGCGCGGCAAGACCGGAATTGTTTTCTTCGACTATGCGGCACGCAAAATCGCGCAGGTACCGGAAAACTTCCGCGCCAAACTGGAAGGCTGAGAACAAAGCGGTCCCCGCAGAGGCAGACAGCCCAGAGCAAAATCGCCGATGGAACCCTGGCTCCGCCCATACACAGGAAAGCCAACAAAAAGACATCTATCCGGATTTCGTGATTGATAACCTGCTGTGCTGCGCACAACGTGATTGGATTGAGGCTTGCAATGAAATTGTTTGTCTCAGTCCATGAGCGGAAGTCCGGGATGGTCATTCCATGTTCATACATTACCTTGGCTCTGACCACTATGAACGCCGCGTTCTCGAGTCATAGAGTTGTGGCAATTTGCAACTCACAGCATCAAGGTGTTACTCTAGTGTTACCTTAAAGAAACTGGCACCCAACAATGTCCACTACTTCACTGAAGCTTTCTGACGAACTCAAGCAAAGAACTGCCGCAGCCGCTGAGATGAAGGGAGTCTCGCCGCATGCGTTCATGGTCCATGCTATTGAGCAGGCAGCCACGGCAGCAGAGCGGCGGTCCAGTTTTGTTAGCGAAGCACAGGCCGCACGGGATCAAATGCTGAGCACTGGGAAAGGCTACGACGCCACTGAGGTTCATGCCTACCTGAAAGCGCGCGCTTCTGGCAGTAAGTCTGCAAAGCCGAAAGCCAAATCTTGGCAAAGCTGATCTATTCGGCTCGCGCGCTCGCCGATCTTGAAAGGCTAACCGACTTCCTGATTGAGACAGATCATTCCGCAGCAGCAGAGACTGTGGGATTGATTGAGGAAGCCGTCGAATTGTTAGCGCGTCATCCACTGATCGGCCGTCCTGTAGAGTATGAATTGCGAGAGTTGGTGATATCTCGAGGACGTACCGGTTATGTGGCCCTCTATAGCTTTGAGGAGAACCAAGATGCCGTCCTGATTCTTACGATCCGTCATCAACGTGAAGCCGGCTATTGGGAGCAGGACGATGACTGAGTCTGGGCCACCTGCGGCCATAACGAGATCGAGATTTTTTGTACTTTGAACGACAGGTGACAGGTATAAAACCAGTCACTTGATATTGCCAGTTCCGAAGGGCGACAAATAATACACGGAGCTAATCCAATGGATTACAATCTTATTCATGCAAACTATCGCTGAAACTCCGGAGTACATCCGTCGCGCCGAAAAGTTATTACTGGATGATGAGCGCCGAGACATTCTGCACTACTTGGCCGAACATCCTAAAGGTGGTGACTTGATGGAAGGCACTGGTGGCGTTCGCAAGCTGCGTTGGTCAAGGAGTGGCCGTGGCAAAAGTGGTGGTGTGCAAGTTATTTATTACTTCCACAGCGATGCCTTGCCGCTTTACCTGCTGACACTC
>JBIJCY010000398.1:0-2831 GCA_044344385.1 Rhodocyclaceae bacterium
ACCATCGGCGCATGGCTGGCCGCACACTGGTCTTTGCCGGAGAACATTAGCGCGGCGATACATCACCATCACGCACCCGATGCGGCGCTGTCTGAACCACTGGTGCCCCTGGTGCACGTTGCCGAAGTGCTGAGCAATGCGCTCGACCTGACCGGTCGAGCTGAAAATCGTGTTACATCAATCTCCAGCGCCGCCTGCGATGCGCTTGGACTCACCTGGGACGACAGCGCACGCTCCCTGTTTGGTCGCATGGAAGCGCGCAGTCGTCATGCCAATGCTTTTTTTAATCAAATGTAGCGCTGCATCTGCCGTTGATAACCAACACGCCTGCCGAAGATAAATCTCTTTGCAGATGAGTTACGCCTGGAGTGGGTCAGCGCGTCCCTTTGTCCTGTATGAGCAGTAGATTTTCGATGCAGGCTATAGGGGCACGATGCCTTGGCGAATAGCGTAGTGCACCAATCCCGCCACATCATGAATCGCCAGACGATCCATGATTTGCGCCCGAAAGGTTTCTATCGTCTTCACGCTGAGTTCGAGTTGAACAGCAATATCCTTGGTGCTGTGTCCTTCGGCGAGCAGTCTTAGCACCTGATGCTGACGCGCAGTCAGGGTGTCGAGCGGCGATTCATGTGCGGTTCGGCCGACGTACTCGGCGATGGCCGTCCTGGAGATTGCCGAGGATAGCCATGTGTCGCCGTTCATCACGGCTTTCAGCGCCATTTGCAGCTCCTCGGGCGCGACATCTTTCAGCAGGTAGCCGGCGGCGCCCAGCTGCAGTGCGCGCACCACATGTTCTTCACTGCTGTGCATCGACAGAATGATGATTTTCACGTCGGACTGCTGCCCGATGATCCGTTCCAGCGCTACAAGCCCGGACATCCCGGGCATGACCAGATCGAGAAAAAGCACATCCGGAACCAGTTCCCGTACCAGACGGATTGCTGCTTCGCCATCAGCCCCTTCGCCGACGACGTCAACCTTCGGCAACTCACGCAACAAGGCGCCTATCCCGGCGCGGACAAGGTGATGGTCATCGACCAGCACGATTCTTGTGGGTATGGATTGGCTCATGGCAGAGGAAAAGATACGCGAATTTCGGTGCCCTGCCCGGGCGACGATTTGACTTCAAGGCGACCGCCCGCTGCGGCCACGCGTTCACGCATGCCGATCAAGCCCAGTGAGCGGGAATTGTCCGGCACGAGGTAATGCCGGGTGACATCAAAGCCTACGCCGTTGTCTCGCAGCGCCAGAAATATCCTGCTGTCCAATCGGTTCAGGCCGACCTCCAGCTTGCTCGCGTGGGCATGCTTCAGAACATTGGTCAACGCTTCCTGAACCACCCGGAAGCAGCACAACTCAAGTGCTTCGGGCAAACGCTCATTGCCCAGATTGCCACTTAAAACAACTTCCAGTCCGGCCGGTCGGGCGACCTTGTCCAGGTGCCAGCGCAGCGACGACATCAAGCCCAAATCATCAAGCTGGGAAGGGCGCAGACGGTAGGCGATGGCGCGCACATCGGCCATCAGGTGTTCGGTTGCCTCGTTGGCTTGTCGCAGACATTCAGTAGCCTGCCCGTGGCTGCAATTTTGCTGCACACGCCGAAGCATCAACTTGAGTGCGGTCAAAGATTGGCCGACGTCATCATGAAGCTCTCGCGAGAGACGGGTTCGTTCTTCCTCCTGTACGCTCAGCGCTTGTTTGGCCAGTGCCTCAAATTGATGCCGCTGGCGTTCAGTCAGGTTTTCTACGTAGGCAAGGCAATAAAGCGGGGCGTTGGCACTGCTGCGCACCAGCGATACGGAACTCTGTACGACATAGATATGACCATCCTTGTGAACCTGCTCCTGCTGAACAGAAAAGTCGGCGATCTCTCCGCACGAAATCCTTGCAAACAACGCAATCTCCTCATCTGCGGTGGAAACCTGCGGCGCCAGATCGCCAAGGCGATGGCCGATGATCTCGTCATCGTCATAACCAGACATCCGGCAAAAAGCTGCATTGGCCTTGAATACATGGCCGTCCAGCTGGCACAGCAGCATGCCGATCGGCGACTGGGCGAATGCCTGACGGAATCGCTCCTCGTTCTCGTGCAGTGCGGCGAGCACTTTATAGCGCGCCGTGATGTCGTACAGCGTGACCAGGTAACTGTTTTCAAGCCACGATCCCAGCGGGGATGCCGTACCCAGCACGGTTCGTACGCCACCGTCCTTTGCCCTGATCTGCAGTTCGAGTGGTTCAAATGGGGTGTTGTTACATCGCGATGTTTCCAGGCGGGCTCGCCACGTAGTCGCCACCCATTGGCGGTATTCCGGATCGGGATAGGCTTTGGGCCACCATTCCTCCAGACTCGGAATATCCCCGTGGCTATAGCCGAACGCAGCGCTGAACGCGGCGTTCAAATAGGTAATGTTGTGTTGTGCATCGTTGACCGCGCTTGGCACCGGGGATGCTTCAAGGATGGAACGCAGTCGCTTTTCGGATTCGCGACGAATCTCGTCCAGATGCTGTTGCGCCCGGTTTTCCGCATACTGGCGGCGCAAGGCATAGCGGTAGGCAACGAATCCGCCGAGCACCAGGAACAACAGCGCCAAATAGGTTCCACTGACCGTTTTCAACCATAGCCCGCGTATCTCCGACATGGGCATGGCGACGAACAGGGTCACGGGGAAATTCGGCAAACGTTGAAACGCAGTGAGAAAATCCGGGCCATCCAGGCTGCTCGGTCCTTGTACATGTCCGTTCGTGGGGAAGCCCTGCTGCCGGAGGTGATTGATCAATGCCCCAGTTCTTGGCTTGCCATAGATTTGCTCCGGGGGCTGATTGGCAGG
>JBIJCY010000240.1:0-4814 GCA_044344385.1 Rhodocyclaceae bacterium
CGAACGCAGATGTTCATGGAGCAAATTGGCGCTGACGACGTAGTGCAAATTGCCCTGGCGATCGTTGATGGCATAGCGGACAGGAACAATTACCTCCTTGCTTACGAGGTCGAGCAAGGGTTGCCCGATTCCGGAATGGTTTCCCTGTTTCAGTTCTTCGATGAAATTAAGGAAGGAAATTTCTTTCGCGAGTGATACACGCATGGTGCCGGGCGGGTTCTTCGCCGTCAGCAGCAGATCTCCATTCGCTTGAATGAGCGTGACGTTGAACAGCTCGGGATGAAGCTCCTTGAACCTTCTGACCTGCACATAGGCTCGTTCGAGATCAATGTGCTCACCCTTTCTGGCCAGGTTTTCGCCAAGGTCTTTCAGGTTGCTTTCCAAATGCCCGAAGTAGCTGTCGATCGCTCTGGCTTCCAGAGTCACAATGGTGGTCAGCTCATTGACCGATTGGGCCATCTGACTCGTCCAGGAATACCAGGAAATTGCCCCCGCATAGACGAGCAACAAGGCCGCCAGAATTCCGGCGCTGCGGTTCAGATTGCCGACAGAAGGCGGAGCGGCCGCGTGGCGTTTTTGCTGCACGGATTGCCGGTCTGTTCTCATCAGCGTCCTTGGGTGTCAGCCTGGCGTCGGGATTACGTTGGTCATCAGTATGGCCCCGGTTCGCGGCCGGTGCGAGAAGCCCGAAAGCTGCGGCTTCATTGCATGGTACGCCCGACGCCTGTCCAGCGTCTCGCGTTCGTTTTATTGAATGGCGAACTCTGGCGAATTGCAGAAGTTCGAAAACACAACACCTCAGGACGCCGCCAACTCCGAGCGTATTGCCCAACGCAATTTCGCGCACGAGGAACGTGGATTGCTGCGCTGCTCTTCCTGCGATGGCCGCAATGCGCTTGGTGCGATGCGCGAATAGATTCCCGAATCGGCAAATTTTTGCAACGAAGCCTCGACTCTTTTGTCTTCGCCGGAATGAAAGGAAAGAATCGCCACCCGGGCGCCGGGCTTCATGCACCAGGGCAGCGCATCGAGAAAGCGCGCCAGCACGCCAAACTCATCATTGACGGCGATGCGCAGCGCCATGAAGGTACGTTGCAGGGATTTCGCATGCGCCTTGTTTTCGGGCAACGTCTTGAGCGCGGTGCGCACAATATCCGACAACTGCCGGGTAGTGGTTATGGGTGAAGTCGCCTTCTTGATTTCCTGCGCAATCAGTTCGGCACAGGGCTCATCGGCATTGCTCGTGAGCAACTCAGCCAGCTCCTGAACGCTCAACGACTGCAGCAGCGCCGAGGCGGGTGTGCCGCGTTCGGGATTCAGGCGCAGATCAAGCGGCCCGTCGTTCTTGTAGGAAAATCCACGTCCCGGATTATCCAGCTGCATTGACGAGACGCCCAGATCGGCGAGGATGCAATCAAACCCGCCACCGGCTTCCGGCAACAGTTTTGCGATGCCGGCAAAATTCATTTTGTGGATGACCAGCACCTCTTCCGAAAAGCCGAGCTTGCGCAGGCGGGCCTTGGTACGCGGCAACTCAACGGAATCCACGTCAACGGCAAAGAGCCTGCCGCCGGGCAAAAGCAGGGGCAGAATTTCCCGTGTATGCCCGCCGAAACCAAGCGTCACGTCAAGCGCGGTTTCACCCGGTTTCGGGTCGAGGATGGAGAGGATTTCATTGACGCAGATCGGGCGGTGCATGCCGGCCGGCGTCTGACCACGAGCGATCACCTTCTCCACATCAGCAGCGAATTTCTGTGGTTCCAGCTCCTTGTATTTCTCTTCAAAACGGCGCGGGTGCGTGCCACGGTAACGCTTGCGACGCACATGCGGCGGCGGTGTTTCTATCGACATTTTTCAACCCTGTTCAAAATTTTCGCGATGGTCATCAAGCGCCGCATCAGACCACCTCGAGCAGCGAGGCATCGGCAAAGATCAACGCGCCGCGCACGGTCCGCGCCGGGAAGACGGCCGCCACCGCCCGGCAGTAGTCCGCCACCTGCGCCCGATAAGCATCGAGACGCGCCGTGGCGCTGCCCGAGCTCTTGTAATCGAGCACCCAAAGGGCATCATCAAACTCGACCAGCCGGTCGATGCGACGCAGCGTGCCATCGGCCGCTGAAATTTCAATCTCGTTCCACGCGCGAACGAAGTTGGCCGGATCAAAGAAGCGCTGCAAGTCGGGGGCGGCCAGAAGGCGTTCGACGAGCGGCAGGACGCGTTGGTACTCGGCATCGTCAAAGCCCAGCGTGCGCCACCAGCCATCGGCACTGACCGTCCCCGTACGACGCTCAAGCAGCGCATGCAACAGGATGCCGAAGCGCTCGGCGGCATCGGGCGCCGTGCGCCGCTCGCCAACCTGCGGCAGTGGCGCGGCGTCATCGACCCGCGCTGAGGACGGCAATGTAACGGGGAGTGCGGCGCGTTGCGGCAGGTCATCGCCGTGCAGCAAGCCTCCACCGAGTTTCTGCAGCGCCGCCTCAAGCCGGCGATACGGTGTTTTTTCGTTGTCGCGTTCGCCGGCAATACCGCTGGCGATGAAGATCTGACGCGCACGCGTGATGGCAACATAAAGCAGGTTCAGCTCTTCACGAACAGCAGCAGCACTTTCCGCATCGAACATCGGCTGACGGGCGACGCCACGCTCGTTCATGCGGCCGTAGAACGAAAAGTGCTGGGGTGCCGGCGCTTCGGCCGGCCAATCGACCAGCACATCCCATGCTTCGGCCGGACGTGGCGCAGCATTGGCGTCGAGCAGCCAGACCACCGGCGCCTCCAACCCCTTGGCACCGTGAATGGTGAGGATGCGCACGCGCCCGGCATCGAGTCTTGTTGATTCGTCGGCACTGTCACTGTCTATCGCGCCTTCATCCGGCGCGTCGTTGCTGTCGGCCTCGCGCAGTTCGCGCAACTCGTCGATGAAGCGCGGCAAGCTCGGGTAACGGCCGCCATCCAGATCAAGTGCCAGCAGCAGTAGTGCGCGCAGGTTGGCTTCGATGCCGGCACTGGCAGCGGCAGGCACCGCCAGCCGGTAACGCGCCAGCACTTCGCCCTGATGGTAGATGCGGTCGAGCAGATCATGCGCCGGCAGACAATCCGCCGCAGTCAGCCAGCCATCAAGCAAACGGGCGGCACGCGCCAGCCGGGGCGGTGCTTCACCGGCGGCGGCCAGCGCCTGCAGACGCGGCCACCAGTTGAGCTCGGTGCGCACGGCGAGCAGCAACAGTTCGTCATCGCTGCAGGCAAAAACCGGCGAACGCAAGGTCTGCGCAAGCGCCAGATCAGCCACCGGCGTAACGAGAAATTCAAGCAGCGCGACCACGTCCCGCGCTTCGAGCGTATCGAGCAGGCCGCCACGCGATGCAGCGGCAAAAGGAATGTCAGCAGCGCCGAGCGCGCGTTCGTACTCGGCGAGTTTGCTGCGACTGCGCGTCAGCAACATGATGTCGCCATAGCGTAGCGGGCGCTGGACGATTTGCCCGTCGGCACCGCGCTCGTCGATCTGCCAGAGCCCAACCATCGTCTTGATTTTTTCCGCCAGACGTTCGGCGTCGCGGCGGCGGCGCGAGTCCACCGGGTCGCTGTCGGCCTCACACAACGGGTCGCGCAGGCCTTCGCGCGCGACTGACGCCGCTTCCTCCTGCGCTTCGCACAGCGGCAACAGTTCAACGCGCCCCGGCAAGGCGCCGGTCAGCGCATGCTGCTCACGGAAAGGCTCGAACTCCGGCACGCCGAGAAACAGCGCATTGACCACGTCAATAATCGGCTGTGCATTACGCCGCGTGCTGTCCTGTTCGCAGCGCAAGGCCGCGAAGTGGCGCTGCAGGAAGTCGGCGGCAGCGGCAAAGAGTTTGGGCTCGGCACGCCGGAAGCGGTAGATCGACTGCTTCGGATCGCCGACGAGGAAGACGCCGGGCCGCGCCGCATCGGAATAGGCATCAAGCCAGGCGAGAAGAATCTGCCACTGCAGCGGGTTGGTATCCTGAAATTCGTCGAGCAGCACATGGCTGTAACGCGCATCCAGACGGGCTTGCAGGAAAGCGGCCGTGGCTTCGTCGCGCAGCAGTTGCAGCACGCGCCACTCGGCATCGACAAAATCGATCTGCCGGCGCGCCGCCTTGAAAGCCTCGACGTGCGCCAGAAAAGCCTGCAACACACGACAGGCATGCTGGTTGAAAACGTAGATGCGCTCTTCAAGCTGCTGCGCGAGGCAGTCGAGAATTTGCCCGCCAAGACGTGCATGTAGATCGAGAAAGCGCGCTGCCTGATCGGCGCCGAAACGCTTGTCGAGTGCCTTCGTTGGTTTGCGCGAGCGCAGCGTGCCGGTTTTGGTCAGCAGCGCCTCGCGCAGGCCGGAAAAACAGGCTTCGTGCGCTCTGAGATCGAGTGCCGCCGATAGCCCGACAGCGAGTTTCCGGTCGGTATCGAGATCGCTCATTTCGAGCAGCCCAAGATAGGCGTGGAACTCCAGCGCCCAGTCACCGACAAAGAAATCGGTCTGCGCGCTTGCCTGCTCGCCAACGCCCAGCGTACTGCGCAGCTCGTCGAAGACATGCGCCAGCGGCTCGGCGCGCCCTTCGGTAAAGGCCAGCCATTCGGCCCGCCGGCTCATGCCGCGCCGCACCAGCCGGCGCGTCGACTCAAGCCCCGCTTCACCGAGCAGCCAGACGAAACTGCAACTTAATTCGCTATCTGAATCCTTCTGCAATTCAAGGGCGAACGACTGCCACCATTCGTCGAACAGGCGCGAGTCGGAATCGACCAGCGTCGCACCGGCAAGATTGGCCGACAGCGGCGCCGCAGCGACCAGTTGCAGG
>JBIJCY010000125.1:0-7648 GCA_044344385.1 Rhodocyclaceae bacterium
GCGGCAACAACCTGATGGCGGTTTTTTGCAATTGCAGCGGCACTTCGGCACCCGGGACAATACCGCGTCGCGCCGCAACCGATGCGCCAATGGCAAACGACAAGGCCGCATCGCGACGTCCGACAACGTGCGCGGTGATGCTGGCATGGCCTCGCCAGACGAGGCTTTCGGCAACCTGCGCACGCACGGTATTCTGGCGATCCTGCTGTTCTTCGCGCACCAGTATCACGCCCTCGGCCGGCACCACCCAGCACACCGTATCGCCGGCCGCAAAAGCCGGCGTATGCGGTGCGAATAACGATTGCCCCTGCCACTCAATTTCCGTTGCATCTTCGTCCGGCAAGTGGCGCAGCACTTTACCGACAAACAGATTGGGCTGATCGGTCAGGCGCGCCACCAGCGCACTGGCCGGCTGCGCGAGCATCTGCGCTGGCGACGCCGTTTGCAAGGTGCGACCGTGCTGCAACACGGTCATGCGATCAGCAAGCAGGCTCGCCTCCTCAAGGTCGTGCGTCACCAGAATGATCGGGATGGCCAGCGAACGACGCAACTGGATAAGCTGGCGCAGCAACTTGCGCCGCGTCACCTGATCAACCGCCGAGAAAGGCTCGTCAAGCAGCAGCACCTGCGGCTCGCGCGCCAGCGCGCGGGCGATCGCCACGCGCTGCTGCTGCCCCCCGGACAACTCGCCCGGCCGGCGTGCAAACAAACCCTCAAGATTGACGCGTGCCAGCCATTCGCGCGCCTTGGCCTCGCGCTCAGCCACCGGCAAATGCCCGAGCGCCACCATGACGTTGGCCAGCGCGCTCATGTGCGGGAACAGTGCGTAATGCTGAAAGACAAAACCGACACGGCGTTGTTGCGGTGACATATCGACAGCGCTCGCCGCGTCGAACCAGGTCTCGTCGCCACAGCGCACATAACCACTGGTCGGGCGGTGCAAACCGGCAAGACAGCGCAGGATGGTCGATTTACCACTCCCTGATGGACCGACCAGCGCCAACAGTTCACCGCCATCACAGCTGATGTCGGCAGCCAGCGGGATCGGCGCGACTTGCTCAAGGCGAGCTTCCAGCCTCATCGCTGCGCTCCCGAACGGCCCAACCGGTAGACGAACATCACGGCGAGGAAAGAGAGCGCAAGAAGCAGTGCCGACATGCCGGCCGCAGCCGAATCGTTGAACGCCTGCACCTGATCGTAAATGGCAATGGCCACAGTTTTGGTTTCGCCCGGCAGGTTGCCGCCGACCATCAGGACCACGCCAAATTCACCCAGCGTGTGTGTAAAAGTCAGCGCCAGCGCTGCGGCAATGCCCGGCCAGGCAAGCGGCAGTTCAATGCGGAGAAAGGTTTGCCAGCGCGACAGGCCGGACACCCACGCCGCTTCACGCAACTCTCGCGGAATCGAGGCGAAGGCGCGCTGCATCGGCTGCACGGCGAAGGGCAGATTGAAGATCAGCGAGGCCAGCAACAACCCGTCAAAACTGAACACCAGCGAACGCCCGGTCAGCGCCTGATAGGCCTGACCGAGCGGCGACGCACCGCCAAAGCCGAGCAACAGGTAATAGCCAAGCACCGTTGGCGGCAGCACCAGCGGCAACATGATCGCCGCTTCCAGCGCGCCCTGTCCGCGAAACTGCGACCACGCCAAACGCCGCGCCAGCCAGATCGAAAACGGCAGGAGCAGCAGTGCGGTGGCGGCCGCGAGCTTCAGGGAGAGGGAAAGGGCTTGCCAGTCCATTAGCGAACAAACCTAAACGCTTTCGACGCAGAGTACGCAGAGACGCAGAGTACGCAGAGAAAATCTTCTTTGGGTTTCTCTGCGATCTCTGCGTCTCTGCGATCTCTGCACCCCAAGGGTGTTTCCTTCGGGGCACGTTGAAAGCGGTGTCTTTTCTTCATAACACGCTCACTTCGCCGGCAGCGCAAAGCCGTAGCGCTCAAACACCGCGCGTGCTGCCGGTTGTTGCAGGTAATCGTAAAAGCGCCGTGCGTCTTCACCGGCCTTGCGGGTCAGCGCCATGCGCTGGCGTAGCGGCGCATGCCAGCTCTCGGGAATCAGCGCGGCTGTGCCGAGCCTGGCAACTTCCGGCGACTGGGTCAACGACCAGGCGACAATGCCGCCTTGTGCCGAACCACTGGTGGCAAACTGCGCCGCTTGCACGGCGTTTTCGCCAAGCACCAGCTTGCCCTGAAGCTTCTCCCAGAGCCCTGCCCGTTGAAGCGCGGCGCGGGCAGCACGGCCGTAGGGTGCATGCTCCGGATTGGCAATGGCAAAACGCTGGACGCGGCCATCGCTGACGGCTGCTGCAAGGTCTTTCAGCTCGCCATCTGCCACGAACTTTGAGCCATTTGGTAGCAGCAAGGCAATGCGCCCGATGGCGTACAGACGGCCTTCGCCTTGCATCAGGCCTTGCGCGGCAAGTTTCAGAATGTAATCCTCATCGGCCGACAGAAAGAGTTCGAAGGGCGCACCCTGCGGAATCTGCCGGGCAAAATTTCCTGATGAGCCGAAGGACAATTTTACCGCCTTGCCGGTATCCTTCTCGTAGCTGGCCGCGATCTCGCTCAGGACAAACTTGAGATCGGCTGCGGCCGCCACGTTGGGCGCTTCGGCATGGGCATAAATGGCAAAAAAACCGAGCAGGAAAAGCCAGTAGCGCATCCGCTCAGGCTACCCGATTCTGCGGCTCGCCACGCGCGAATGCTTCAATATTGCCGATTAGCTGGTCAGCCAGCGACTGCATCGCCGGCCGGCTCGCCCAGGCAACGTGCGGGGTAAGCAGAAAGTTCGGCTGCGCGAGCAGTGCCGGTGTCAGCAACGGATTTCCGGCGCTCGGTGGTTCAACACTGAGTACGTCAAAACCCGCGCCGGCAATCCAGCCTTCCTGCAAGGCACGAACCAAAACAAGTTCGTCAACCAGCCCGCCACGTGCGGTATTGATGAGCAGCGCCGAAGGCTTCATGGCGCGCAACTCGGCCTCTCCGATCAGATTTTTTGTCTCGGCGGTCAGCGGGCAGTGCAGCGAGATCGCATCGGCTTCCTGCAACACGCGATCGAAAGCCGTATAGCCGTCACGCACGCTCGACGCGCCCTTGCGCTCGGCACGCAGGACGCGCATGCCGAAGGCTTCGGCCAGACGGATAACGCCCGAACCCAGACTGCCGCCGCCCATCACGCCCAGTGTTGCACCATGCAAATCGCGGATCGGGTAGTCGAAGAAACAGAACTGATCCGACGCCTGCCAGCGCCCGGCAGCGACCGCCTCGCGGTAGGCAAAGACGTTGCGCGAGAGCGCCAGAAGCAGGGCAAAAACATGCTCCGGAACGGTATGCACCGCGTAACCTCGAATGTTCGAGACAACGATGCCGCGCGCACGGCAGGCTTCCAGGTCAACATTGTTGGTGCCGGTTGCCGCAACCGCGATCATCTGCAACTGCGGCAATCGAGCGATCAGCGCGGCATCAATCAGCAGTTTGTTGACGATGGCAATACTTGCGCCAGCCAGCCGTTCTTCGACTTGTGCCTGCACGGTTTTCGGATACTCGGCCCAGTGGTGAGGGCAATCCGGCCGGCCCACTTCGGCAATAATCGACTCGCGCTCAAGATAGACAATACGATGCATTGATCAGGCCTCGAAAGGTTTGTCGTGACGAAGCGCAATATCGCCAACCCGGGCAGCCAGCGCAGCATTGCCGGCAAACAATAGAATACTGACAGCACTGCTCGTACACAGCCCTTCAACCGCCGCCTCGTCGCCCTGCAGAATGTTGAATACGCCGTCGGGAAAACCATTGCGCGCCGTCAACTCGGCCAACGCAAAAAGCGCTGAAGGAGCTTTCGGGCTGGGCTTGATCACCACCGTGGCACCGGCGCGCAAAGCAGATACGGCGCGCGACAAGGCACCAAGCAAGGGATCGGTGTCGTCACTGACGATTGCCACCACTCCCGATATGCTGCTCTCCGGGACGCGGCGCAACAAGGCCACCGCAGCACTCACTTCCGTTGCCGCAGCGTCGGCATCCTTGCCGGTTTCTTCAACGATCAACTTGGTGAAATGCCCGGCATAGCCTTCCAGCGCATCAGCCAAGGCGGCAAGCAAGGCGGCTCGTGTAACTGCCGTTTCGGCACGCCACTGCGCCAGCGCCGCCTGAGCAGCCTCGGCCGCCTTGAGCGCTTCGCCCGTACCGCACAAGGGAGTGCGGCGCAGCACCTGACCACTGGCCGGATTGCGCACATCCAGAAAACTCGGCGCCATCGTCAGATAGGCATGGCCGTTGATCCATAATGGAATCGCCAGCGGGTCATCGGTTTCAAGCATCATCTTCTTTCAAAAAAAGCCCATTTCAACTGCAAACCCCCGTTCCATATCAAGCTCTTCAAGCAGGCTTTCCCGCATGGTGGTAAGCTATTCCACCGTGCAAGATGCGGCAAGCGGGTTAGACAACGGATATGGCGAAGCGCGTAATAGTATTCCGCCAAAGAACAAAACGGAAGGTTGAACGGGAAGTCAATGGCTGAGAAACTGGCAGAACAGCAGGTAGAAAAAGGATCCATTCAGGTTATCGAGCGCATGATGTCGCTGCTCGAAGTGCTGGCCAACACACCGGAACCGGCCAGTCTCAAACTGCTGGCGCAGACCACAGGTCTGCATCCGTCGACCGCCCACCGAATTCTCGCGGCAATGACCGTTTCGCACCTCGCCGAACGGCAAGACACCGGTACTTATGCGCTGGGCATTCGCTTGCTGGAACTGGGCAACATCGTCAAATCGCGCATCAATATTCGCGAAGTTGCCCTGCCCTTCATGCAGAGCCTTCATGAATCCATTGGTGAGGCAATCAACCTCGGCATCCGTCACGAAGACGAAATCATCTACGCCGAGCGTACCTCAAGCGGTCGTTCACTGGTGCGCGTTGTCTATCTGGTCGGTGGCCGCGCACCGCTGCACCTGACTTCGGTCGGCAAGCTGTTTCTCGCCGCCGATAGCATCGCCGATGTTCGCACCTACGCAAAACGGACCGGCCTGCCGGGCAAAACACCGCACTCGCTGACCAACCTGGGCGCGCTGGAAAAGGAACTCGACAAAATCCGCCGGCACGACCTCGCCTACGACAACGAGGAAGCCGAACTTGGCTTGCGCTGTGTCGCCGCGCCGATCCGTAACGATGAAGGAATAATCGTCGCCGGCCTGTCGATTTCTGCGCCAACCGATCGACACAACCCGGAATGGATCGCACAAATCAAGTCTGCCGCCGACGCGATTTCGCACGCCCTGGGTTATTGCAAGCCGCGCGTAAAGTAGGCGGCTACTCGCGGCGACGGCGCCGGTCACGGGCGACCAAACCATCCGACGAGGTAAGCGGGTAGTATTCCACTACGCGGTGCGACTTGGGAGAAGCGCTTGGTGATTGCAGACACAAGGCACCACGACAGACTGATGGCGGTGTTGCGCGCCAGCCATGTTTTCGGCGTTCTCGAACCGGCAGTGCTCACTGATCTCGCCGAAGGGCTGGAGATCGAGACCATCGAGGGCGGCAACCTGATCCTGCGCGAAGGCGATGTCGCCGAGAGCATGCTGATCGTAATCAGCGGCCGCCTGCGTGTTTCCCGAAAAAATCCGGACGGCACGTTGCGCCTCTACAACGAGGTATCGCCGGGCGAAACGGTTGGCGAAGCCGGGATGATTCTGCAGCAAAAACGCTTTGCCGACGTCACGGCACTGCGTGACTCAACCATCGCGGTACTGCGACAGGGGCGTTTCGAGGCACTCCTCATGCGCCACCCGGTGGCGCTCAACCGGGTTTTCGCGCAAGCCGTTTATCACCAGTTGCGCCACACGCCACAACGCAGCGAACGACGCCGCGCCCATGCTTTCGTCGTGATCCCGTTACACCCGCCGTCCCCCGCGCCGGAAGTGGCGACAGGTCTATGCACGGCCCTTTCTCGTTATGGCAAGGCCTTGCGCGTCGACGCGACGATTGCCGACAATCGCTCACCCGACGAACTCGAGAGTCAATTCGACTTTCTGATTTATCAAGCCAACGACGGGGATTCAGAGTGGACTCGCCGTGCATGCCGGCAGGCCGACCAGGTCATCTATGTCGCAGCCGATGGCGAAGCTGTGGGCATTTGCGACATCGAGCGCAAGCTGGCTGTCGAACCCGGCTTTCCGATGAAACGCCAGCACCTTGCATTGCTCCATCCGGCCACTGCTGCAACACCGGGAGATGTCGCAGCCTGGCGACGGGGGCGCGCCGTTGAGCGGGTGTGCCCGCTACGCAGCGGGTGCCAAAACGATTTTTCCCGGCTTGCCCGTTTTCTCACCAATCGCGCCACAGGTGTTGTGCTTGGTGGCGGCGGCGCCAGAGGATTCGCTCATCTTGGAGTTCTGCGCGCACTCGAAGAATCACATATTCCGGTCGACGTGATTGGCGGCAACAGCATGGGGGCACTGATCGCGGCACAGTATGCAAGCGGCCTGGGACTTGACGAAATTCGTGAACAGACCATGCGTTTTGCGCTCGGCGGCGAACGGCTGACGCTGCCGGTCATTTCGCTACTGTCTGGGCGTCGCCTTGAACGTGATCTGCAGAAAATGTTTGGTGATCAACTCATCGAACGGTTGTGGAATCCCTATTTTGCTGCGGCTTGCAACCTGACACAGGCGTGCACCACGGTGCAGGACAGCGGCCCCTTGTGGCGCGCCGTACTGGCCAGCAACTCACCCGCCGGCTTGCTGCCCCCCGTGCTGCGTGAGGGCGATTTACTGGTCGACGGGGCAATTCTCGATAACGTGCCCGTCGGTGCCATGCGCGGCCGGCTCGGTGTACCGCTGGAACACCGCCGCGGCAGTGGAACAATCGTCGCCGTCGACGTCGATGTGCGCGAACCCATGGGCGTTGATCCGGCCCTCGGGCGGCTTTCCGTGCGCAAGACCATCAAGGGCTACTTCTTCTCCTCGGCGGAAACAACCCCAGGCATTGGCAACATCCTCTACCGTGCCGGCCATATCGGCGGCCTGCATCAGCGCGCCAGAACAATGGCAATGGCTGACCACTACCTGGAACCCCCGGTTGCCGGTTTTTCGTTGATGGGCTATCAACGCGCTGCCGAAATTGCCGAGACAGGTTATCGTTATGCGATGGAAGAAATCGCCCGATGGACCGATCCGGAACTAACGCTCTGACCCCAGCGGACTTGCCGCTTTCGCTCAGCCAACGCGAAGTCTGGCTGGATCAGTGCGCCTGGCCAGACAGCACTCACCTCAACATTGGCGGCGGTGGATACATCAAGGGCACGTTCAACCTGGCGGCCTTCAGTGCAGCACTGACTGAGCTGGTCGCCGAGAATCAGGCGCTGCGCCTGGTGCCGGACATTCACGGCAGGCAGACACTGCTGACGACATGGCAGGCGCAACTTGAGCTGGTCGACTTCTCCGAGAGTAAAACGCCGGAGGAGACGCTACGCAACTGGCTGCGACAAAGCATTTCCCGGCCCTTCACGCTCGGCAAAACGCCACCTTGGCGATTCGCCTTGCTACGTTTTAGCGATGCGTCGAATTGGCTTTCAATCCAGTTTCATCACCTGGTGATGGATGGCTGGGGAACCTCGCAGGTGATGCGGCGCTGGGTCGAGCTCTACAATG
>JBIJCY010000126.1:0-7583 GCA_044344385.1 Rhodocyclaceae bacterium
TGGTTTCGTTCGGTCGCGCCTTACGTTAACCTGTTTCGCGGCAAGACTTTTGTCATCGCTTTCGGCGGCCGGGCGATTTCCGGGCCGTTGGCGCGCACGCTGGCCTATGATGTCAATCTACTCGCTGCGTTGGGTATTCGGCTCGTGCTGGTGCATGGTGCGCGGCCGCAGATTGAGGAGGAGTTGTGCGAAAAAGGGCTGGAGTCGGTGTATCACGGGCGCTACCGCATCACCGATGCGGCGGCGCTGGATTGCGTGATCGACGCCGTCGGCAGTGTCTATCTGGAGATTGAAGCGCTGCTTTCGCAAGGCTTGCCCGATACGCCAATGGCCAACAGCACAATTCGCGTGGTCGGCGGCAATTTCATCACGGCCAAGCCGGTCGGTGTGCTCGATGGCGTCGATATGCAGTACGCCGGGCAGGTGCGCAAGATAGATTCCGATGGCGTGCGTGCGCAGCTCGGCATTGGCAACATCGTTCTGCTTTCCTGCATGGGCGCCAGCCCGACAGGCGAGATCTTCAATCTGGCGATGGAGGAGGTGGCCGAGGCGGCTGCCACCGCGCTGGGTGCCGACAAACTGGTTTTCCTCACTGATAGTCAGGGTGCGACCGACATCGATGGCAGTTTGCTCGACGAACTGACGGTTGAAGCGGCGGAGCGGCTGATGACGCTGGGTGACTGGCTGTCGGCCGACCTCAAGCGCTATCTGCCCTGTGCGGTGCGCGCCAGTCGCAATGGTGTTGGCCGGGTGCATTTGATCGGTTACAGCGAGGATGGCACGTTGCTGCGCGAGCTGTTTTCGCGTGATGGCGTGGGCACCATCATCACCCGTGAATCGCTCGAGCAATTACGTGATGCGCGTCCCGACGATATCAGCGGGCTGGTAGCGCTGATCGAACCGCTGGAGGAAGACGGCACGCTGGTGCGTCGTTCGCGCGAGTTGCTGGAACGTGAAATTTCACGGTTCTCGGTGGTCGAGCACGACGGCATGATTGTCGGCTGTGCTGCGCTTTACCCCTATGGCGATGAGCAGGCCGAACTGGCCTGTGTGGCCGTGCATCCGCACTACCGGCGCTGGGGTTATGGCGATCAGCTGGTCAAGCGTATTGAAGTGCGCGCACGCAGCACAGGTATCAAGCGCCTGTTTGTGCTCACCACGGCGACTTCGCACTGGTTCAAGGAGCGCGGCTTTGCCGAGCGGCCGATTACTGAACTTCCGGACGAAAAACGTTTGATGTACAACCTGCAGCGCCGTTCCAAGGTGCTGATGAAGCCGCTGTAGTCATCGGCAGCGTGGTGCGCGGTATAATCGCCGCGTTGTTTTTCCGCTTACGGAGTGAATGTCATGGCAAGAATGGTTAATTGCATCAAACTGGGTCGTGAGGCCGAAGCGCTCGATTTGCCGCCGTACCCCGGGGCGATCGGCAAGCGTATTTATGAAAGCGTGTCGAAGGAAGCCTGGCAGCAATGGATTCGCCAGCAAACGATGATCATCAACGAAAACCGCCTCAACCTCGCCGACGCCGCGCATCGCAAGTATCTTGCCGAGCAGGTTGAGAAGCATTTTTTTGGGGAAGGGTCGGATCAGGTGCAGGGGTACGTTCCGCCAAAATCCTGAAGGCCGGAGCGCAGTACCGAAAAAAGCCCTGCTGATTTTTAGCAGGGCTTTTTCGTTGTTGGGCGTTTGTGCTTGCTGCTAAGGCCGGTTTGGTAAAATTTTTTGGGCCGCAGCGACAGGGTGTTGTTGTCGGAAAGTTTTACATTTTGCTGGGGATTGTTCGTGTCGGAGTTCGAAGAGTGCTGCGCTATAGTTGTACTTAGTTGTTTTTGAAACGTATTGTTATTATTTTTATTTTTGGCATGGTTGGTGCTTGTCGAGTTCTCCACATTTTATTGACATATTGGGACATTCATGAAAACAAGAAAATTCGTTACGGCTGCGGCGGCAGTTGTTGCACTGGCAGCGAGCAGTTCCGTGTTTGCGTCGCCTGTGACCGTGTCAAGTTATGACATGGCAAACGGAAGCACAGGTGCATACAACTACTGGGATGATTCCTACTCCGGTAGCGGGTCAAAAACAACGGATTTCGCAGCCCTTTCCGGCGGGAAGGGGGATCTAACCGACGGCATCAAGGCGACTGATATCTGGAATGTGACGGAAGCTCCGGCCGGGCCTGGGCCTTATGTTGGATGGTTAAACTTCAATCCTGTTATTCATTTTCATTTTGGCGCGCCGGTAACAATTAATGGCATCAGTTTTAATTTTGATGACGCAAATGGCTTTGGTGGGGTCAGCGCCCCTTTGAGCGTAGTTGTCGGCAGCACTACTTACGCTGTTGCTGATCCTGTTGGTAGCGCGCCTTTTCAGTTCGACTTGACCGGGCTCGGTTTAACCGTCACGGATCTGGATATCACCATTAATCGGCGTAATTACTGGGTTTTCGTCAGTGAAATTTCTTTTGATGACGGACGCTCTGGCGGTGCCGTGCCGGAACCAGGTGCGCTTGCGCTGCTCGGATTGGGATTGGCTGGTCTGGCTTTTTCAAGACGCAAAAACTGCTGAGAAGCAAAAGAGTTACTTTTTCTCGAATGTAAAAAGCTGTTCAGCTTAGGCTGAGCAGCTTTTTTTTCATTGAATATTGTCACGCTTGTTTTGAATCGCCGCCTTACGTAAGGCAGGATGGCGGATCTGGAGAATGGTCCATCGCCTTTATGTGGCGAATCAGAATCAGTTGTTGGCAATCTTTTGCTCGATTTCATCGGGCGACGAGTGGCGGACATCCAGCCCCTTGATCATGTAGATCACGTATTCAGCGATATTCTTTGCGTGGTCGCCAACGCGTTCGATGGCCTTGGCGATGGCCATAATGTCGAGCGAGTGCGTGATGGTGCGCGGGTCTTCCATCATGTAGGTGATCAACTGGCGGACCAGTGCGTGGTATTCGGTGTTCACCGTTTCGTCCAGTCGCATTACTTCAGCGGCAGCATTGACGTCAAGGCGGGCAAAGGCGTCCAGTGAGGCGCGCAGCATCCTGAGTGAAAGCTCGGAAATATGGCTGAGTTCCACATCCGGAATACTGGCCGCATGTTGGTCGTGTAGTACCGTGCCGAGGCGCGCTATTTTGCGTGCCTTGTCGCCGATTCTCTCTAGATCGGAGGTGCTTTTGAGCACCGTGATGATCATGCGCAGATCGATCGCCGTCGGCTGGCGTTTGGCAATCACCTGGTTACAGGCGGCGTCCAGTTCGATTTCCAGTTGATTGACGCGGTTGTCATCGCGGATAACCGTTTCAAGCAGCGGCATGTCGCCGGCCGACAGGCCTTCCATCGCCTTGCGCACTTGTTGTTCGACCAGTCCGCCCATCTGCAACACGCGGTTGCGCAGGTTCTCCAGTTCGAGGTCGAATTTTTTCGAGGTGTGATCGTTCACGCGCCTTGCTCCAGGATCGTTTTGCATGGGGTAACAGACCTCCTAGCTTAGCTTGCGAAGATTACAGTTGTATTTCAGTCGGCGCTCAGCGTCTGCACGCCATCGGCGGTGCCGAGCAGGCAGATATCTGCCGGGCGACAGGCGAACAAGCCGCTGCTGACCACGCCGACGATCTGGTTGATGCGTGTTTCAAGGCTGACCGGATCGACGATCTGCAGGCCTTTCAGATCAAGAATCAGATTGCCGTTGTCGGTCACGAAACCTTCGCGCAGGACTGGTGTGCCGCCCAGTTTTGCCAACTCTCGGGCGACATAGGCGCGTGCCATCGGGATCACTTCGACGGGCAGCGGGAAGTTGCCAAGGACTGGAACGAGCTTTGATCCGTCAGCAATGCAGATGAATTTTTTCGCCACGGCGGCAACGATTTTCTCGCGCGTCAGCGCGCCGCCCCCACCCTTGATCATGTGCATCTCGACGTTGATTTCATCGGCGCCATCAACGTAGACGGCAAGGTCGCTGACCTCGTTGAGGTCGAAAACCTGGATGCCATGGCCTTCCAGACGTTTTTTTGTCGCCTCGGAGCTGGCGACGGCACCCTTGATCTTGTGCTTGATGCCGGCCAGCGCGTCGATGAAAAAGTTAGCCGTCGAGCCTGTACCCACACCGACGATTTCGCCTTCAACAACGTATGCGAGGGCGGCGTGGCCAACGGCTTGTTTGAGTTCGTCCTGGGTCATGGTCTGGCTTGGTGAGGGGTTTGGATGCGCCTATTCTAGCGCATCAGTATTCATCTGCAGGCGCCGCAGATCAGGAAGGGTGGTCGAGGTATACTGCCGCATCGTCAATTTGCAGCAGGAGTCTCTGGCATGAATGAAAGCCCCTTCAAAGGAAAAACCGGCTTGCGTCGGGTGTACAACGCTTTGGGCTATTCGGCCGCCGGCATGCGCGCTGCCTACGTCTGTGAGGACGCTTTTCGTCAGGAGGTGCATCTGGCGGTCGTGCTCATACCGCTGGCCCTGTATCTGCAGGTGAGCGGTATTGGGCGGGCGTTGATGATCGGCAGCATTTTGCTGGTGCTGATGGTCGAGTTGCTCAACTCGGCGATCGAGGCCACCGTTGACCGGATTTCGCTGGAACATCATCTTCTTGCCAAGCGAGCCAAGGACATCGGCAGCGCGGCCGTGTTTTTTGCGCTGGCCAACGTGCTCGTCGTCTGGGCTTGCGTTTTGTGGGGGTAGCTGACGCCCCGCCTGTCGATTACTCGGCGGGTTTGGTCTTCTTGCTGGCTTTGGCCAGGCGGTCGTAAAGCACGACGTTGACGGTTGCGGCGAGATTCATGCAGCCAACGGTGGGGATGTAGACCACGTCTTCGCACCAGGCGCGAACTGATTTGTCCAGCGTCCCGTCTTCCGGGCCGAAAATATAGAACGCCCGTTCAGGATGCGTGTAGTCGGGCAGCGGTTTCGCGCCCTTGACCAGTTCGACGGCAACCGGTGTGCAGCCGAGCGGGATCACCTGCTGCAGGTCTTCAATGCCGATCAACGGGATTTTCTGGTGCACCTTCTTGGTATCGGTGACAAATTCTTTGGCGCGATCGTAACGCACGCCAGTGTAGAACACCGTATTCACGCCATAACAGCCAGCCGCACGCAACACCGAGCCGACGTTCTCCGGTGACTTCGGGTTGAATAACCCGATACAGCAGAAGCCTTTGCTCATCAGGGATTTGTTTTGGTCGCGGCCATTGTCTGTGTGCCGACAATGATCATGCGAACCATCAGGACGATCTGCCGGTTTAATTCGGGATGCCTGTCTTCGGGCAGGTCCAGCGCCGTGGCGCCCATGGCAAAAACCAGTCGGGTGATCGCCTTGGCGGTCAGCGCCGGTTCAAACAGGCTTGTTTTTTTGCGCCGGGCCAGACGCATCAGGTCCAGCCGGAGTTCGTCCTCGAAGAAGTTCAGCTGCCGCTCGACGGCCTGCTTGAATGCGTCCGAGCCGACCGTTCCCTCTCGTAGCAGGATATGCAACAGACGGTCGTCGGCACGCAGTTGTTCCAGGAAGGCATCGGTACATCCCTGAACGACGCTTTGTTCCGAAGTGGCGCGCTGGCGCGCCTCGCCGATGATCTGTCGCAGCGACTGCCCGGCCAGATCAATGAGTGCCACGGCCAGTTCGTCCATGTCATGGAAGTGGCGATAAAAACTGTTTGGCGCAATGCCGGCCTCGCGCGCCACTTCGCGCAGGCTGAGCGTCGACACGCTGCGCGTCGGGCCCAGCAGTTTCAGCGCTGCGGCGATGATGTCCTCGCGGGAAATGACCGGCTTGCGCCCCGGCAAACCCAATTGAACAGAGGATGGGGTATCGCTCATTGATCTTCTCAAAAAAGAGTGGCTGATCATAACCGACAAGTTGATGCGCAGGTGTATAGACAACTGTATTTTATTTGCTATACTGCGCGCTCCCTGCCTGCAGAAGCCCCTGTTTCTCGCGTCTGTCGCTGCTTCGTGCCATGTCGTTTATACCCCGTAGGTGAATCGTGACGCACTCTGAGTTATCCCCTGTAGGGCATTGGCGGCCTGGCTCCAGGTCTCCTGTTTTTGATCCTTCCGAACTGGCGCTATTGCTGGCGCAGATCCGCGAACCGGTGCATGTTGTGCGTGATCCTGTGCGGGCGCGTATCGGCCTGGCGGCGGGTGGCGCGGTAACGACGAGCGCGGCGCACGGTGATTCGCCGTTGCTCGCGACGCTACCGGCGATCTACCCTGAATGGCTCGGTGACCGCTCTTTCTGCGAGGTGCACGGCGTGCGCTTTCCGTATGTAGCCGGCGAGATGGCGAACGGCATTACGACGACGCGCATGTGCATCGCCATGGCCGAGGCCGGCATGGTCGGATTTTTCGGCGCAGGCGGGCTGGGCTATCCGCGCGTCGAGGAAGCCGTCGATGAGTTGGTCACCAAACTGGGCAACCGCTTGCCGTGGGGCGTCAACCTGATCCACTCGCCGAATGAAGCTGCGCTTGAAAATCGCGTCGCCGATCTGCTGATCCGCAAGGGCGTGCCGATCATTTCGGCGTCGGCCTTCATGGGGCTGACCCCGGCGATTGTGCGCTGTGCTGCGGCCGGTCTGCACCTCGATGCCAACGGGCGCATTGTGCGCAAGCATCGCGTGTTCGCCAAGATTTCCCGCCGCGAAGTGGCGATCCGCTTCATGTCGCCGGCGCCGGCCGACATGCTGCGCGCGCTGGTCGCGCAGAATCTGCTGACGCAGACCGAGGCCGATCTGGCGGCGAAGGTTCCGGTTGCCGAGGACATCACGGTCGAAGCCGACAGCGGCGGTCACACCGACAATCAGCTGCTGGTCGCGCTGTTCCCGACCATCATGGCGCTGCGCGACGAACTGGTGCTGCAGCATGGTTATGACCGTCCGATCCGCGTTGGTGCAGCGGGCGGGCTGGGTACGCCGGGTTCGCTGGCCGCTGCCTTTTCCATGGGTGCCGCCTACGTGGTCACCGGCTCGGTCAATCAGGCCGCCGTCGAAGCCGGTTTGTCGGACGCCGGCAAGGCGATGCTTGCCGAAGCCGATGTGGCCGACGTGATCATGGCGCCGGCTGCCGACATGTTCGAACTCGGCGTCAATGTGCAGGTGCTCAAGCGCGGCACGATGTTCGGCGTGCGTTCGTCCAAGCTCTACGAAGCCTGGCATTCGAATGCCTCGCTAGAAGCGATTCCCCTCGAACTCAAAACCAAACTGGAACGCGACGTGCTGCACGCCACGTTTGATGAGATCTGGGCCGAAACCCGGGGCTTCTGGCAGAAGCGCGACCCGGCTGAAGTCGTTCGCGCCGAAGCCGATCCCAAGCATCGCATGGCACTCGTCTTCCGCTGGTATCTCGGCAAGGCCAGCAAGTGGGCGATCGACGGCGAAGTCTCGCGGCGTGCCGACTACCAGATCTGGTCCGGTCCGGCGATGGGCGCTTTCAACCGTTGGGCTGCCGGTTCATTCCTCGCCGAACCGAAAAACCGCTCGGTGGTGCAGATCGCCCTGAACCTGCTCGAAGGCGCCGCCGTCATCACCCGTGCCGGCCAGTTGCGCAGCTTCGGCCTGCCCATTTCCACCGCGTCGTTCCAGTTCCGGCCACGATTACTTTCCT
>JBIJCY010000009.1:0-24380 GCA_044344385.1 Rhodocyclaceae bacterium
GTAGTGATGTGCGGGCGGCATCGGCGGGCGCTGTGCCTTTTCTTCGCTTGTTCGGTATCGTCGCCGGTGGCTGGCAGATGACGCGTGCTGCGCTGGTGGCACAGGCGAAGATCGACGGCGGTGACAACGATCCTTTCTTTCCTGCAAAAATCGTCACCACGCGTTTCTTCGCCGACCATTTCCTGTCGCAGGCGGATGGACTGGCCAGTAGCGTGACCGATGGTGCGGTGGGCGTGATGGCGCTGGCTGAAGACATGTTCTGAGGCTGAAACGGAGCGTGCGCCGTCTGCATAGATCGGCGCACGCGCCGGGCATACCGCTTTTCTCCGTCTCGGTTAGAATGTGACGTGGATTTACCGAAGGAGTGCAACATGAATGATGCGACACGTGACGGTGCCGAAGCGCTACGCCGTGTAGTTAACGAGGCGGTGGTCGGTGATCTCAGCTTCCCGACCAGCGTCGACGCCAGTCGTCGTGTGATGAAGGCGGTTGAAAACCCCGATCTGGGTTTGTCTGATCTGGCAAAGATTGTTGTTGCCGAGCCACTGTTGTCGGCCAAGGTGATTCGACTGGCCAATTCGGTCGCGCTCAATCCGACCAACCAGACGGTGCGCGATGTCAAACAGGCGGTGATGCGCGTTGGGATGGACCCGATCAAGTCGCTGGCTATGGTGCTGATCATGGATCAGTTGCGTCAGTCGCAACGCCATAGCGGCACGCGCGACCTTTCCAACCGTCTGTGGGAGCGCAGCATTCACGTTGCGGCGCTGTCCTTTGTTATTGCCCGCAAGCTCACCAAGCTCAATGCCGACGAAGCGATGTTTGCCGGGATCGTCCATGACCTGGGTCGCTTCTATTTGCTCTCACGGGCGGCTGATTTTCCTGCACTGCTCGAAGATCCGGTCGTTCTTGCCGAAACCGTCAACGATCTTGCTGAACGCGCGGGCGCCATGGTGTTTGCCAAGCTCGATCTGCCCGAGTCGGTCGTCAGGGCCGTGCTCGCTGCCCGCCACTATGGTGGCTCGATGCCGCCGGCAACGCTCGGTGATCTGATGTTCGTTGCCGGCGCGCTGTCGCCGCGCGCTGATCCGTTTGACGAACTGGATTCGCGCATCGTCGTGCCGGAAAACGCTGCCGTGACGCTGGGGCTTGATCAGAGCACCGTGGCCGAAGTGGTAACGGCGTCAGGTGACGAGATCTACTCGATTGTGATTGCGCTGGAGTCCTGAGCGGCGAACGTTCTTTGCCAGGCGTGAAATAAAAAAACCGGTGATTACGCCGGTTTTTTTATTTCACATCCCGCTCATCATTCAATATCGATCCACTCACTGAATGCCGCTGCCTGACCAACCATTATTCCGCACTCGTTCATGACATTCCACACGGTCGCATTGCGAACCTCGAAGCGTTTGCCATTTTTGGCGATTCGCACCCCGCGATAGTCGTCGATGTATCCCTGTTTTGTGACGCAATCGAGTAATCGCTGCCGTTCATCTCGTGCGACGGGTTCGGCTGAATAACGCGAGGGGAGGCCGATGATCTCATTCAATGACATGCTAAATCGCGCCAGGGCGGCACGGTTGGCGTAGACAAAAACGGGATCGTGCGAGGCCTTATGTGACAGTACGACAAAGGGCGCGTTGAATAGCGCCTCTGCGGCGGCTTCGATCGACGCGGCGGGAGGGAGCAGGTCGCGGCCGGTCAGCGAACGATAGCTCTTGAGGAGCAGTGTCGCGTAAGCCGGCTGCGTTGCTTGTTCGGTCGGCCGGTTCTCGTCTGGATTCATTCGAGCAGTCTACATGTTCGGGTAGTTCGGCCCTTCACCGCCTTGCGGCACCACCCAGTTGATGTTCTGCGTCGGGTCCTTGATGTCGCAGGTCTTGCAGTGTACGCAGTTCTGCGCGTTGATCTGCAGGCGCGGGTTGTTGCCCGATTCGTCGTGCACGATCTCGTAAACACCGGCCGGACAGTAGCGTTGCTCGGGGGCATCGTAGAGCGCAAGATTGATCGCGATTGGCACCGACGCATCCTTGAGCGTCAGGTGGCAGGGCTCGTCTTCCTCGTGGTTGGTGTTGGAGATGAAGACCGATGACAGGCGATCAAAGGTGATTACGCCATCGGGTTTCGGATAGATGATGGGTTGGCAATCAGCGGCCTTCTTCAGCTTGGCATGGTCGGGTCCGCTGTGATGCAGCGTCCACGGCGCCTTGCCACGGAAGAGAATCTGGTCGATGCCGAACATCAGGCCGCCGAGATGCAGGCCCTTGGCCATCCACGGTTTGAAGTTGCGCGCCTTGTGCAGTTCATCAAACAGCCAGCTCTGGCGGAAGGCTTCCGGGTAGGCCGAAAGTTCGTCACCTGTGCGTCCTGCGGCCACTGCGTCAAAGCATGCTTCAGCGGCCAGCGAACCGGTCTTGATTGCGCAGTGCGAACCCTTGATGCGTGAGGCGTTAAGGAAGCCGGCGTCATCGCCGATCAGTGCGCCACCGGGGAAAACCAGCTTCGGCAGTGATTGCAGGCCGCCGGCAACGATGGCGCGCGCGCCGTAGGCAATGCGCTTGCCGCCTTCAAGGAAGCCGCGAATCTGCGGGTTGGTTTTCAGCCGCTGGAATTCTTCGTAGGGCGAAAGATAGGGGTTGGTGTAGCCGAGGCCGGTGACAAAACCGATTGAAATCAGATTGTCTTCCATGTGATAGAGGAAGCCGCCGCCGTAGGTGTCGGGTTCGAGCGGCCAGCCGCCGGTGTGGATGACGAGGCCGGTCTGGTGCTTCTCGGGCTTGATCTCCCATAGCTCCTTGATGCCGATGCCGTACACCTGCGGATCGGCGCCGTCGCGCAGGTTAAATCTCTGCTCGATCTGCTTGCCAAGATGGCCGCGGCAGCCTTCGGCAAACAGCGTGTATTTTGCGTGCAGCTCCATGCCGGCCTGGTGTGCCGGGCCGGGTGTGCCGTCTTTCAGAATGCCCATATCGCCGGTGGCGACGCCTTTGACCGAGCCGTCTTCGTTATAGAGAATTTCGGCGCCGGCAAAGCCCGGGTAGATTTCGACACCGAGGGCTTCAGCCTGCTGGCCGAGCCAGCGGCAGAGATTGCCGAGGCTGATCACGTAATTGCCGTGGTTCTGGAAGCAGCCGGGCAGCATCCAGTTGGGCACCTGCGTGCCGCCGCTTTCGTTGAGTACCAGAAAACGGTCTTCGCTGACTGCTGCTTTGATGGGTGCACCCAGCGCCTGCCAGTCGGGGAACAACTCGGCGATGGCGCGCGGGTCCATCACTGCGCCGGAGAGAATGTGGCCGCCAATTTCGGCGCCTTTTTCGATCAGGCAGACGTTGATTTCGCTCGTTTTTTCGGCAGCCAGCTGTTTCAGGCGAATTGCCGCAGCCAGGCCGGCCGGTCCGCCGCCGACGATTAAAACGTCGTATTCCATCGATTCGCGTTGCATGTTCTTCCTCTTCTCCGGTGTGACTTGTTGTTATGGTTTTGACAATACGGTATCGTATGGAAAAAGGCGTGTGTGAGTCAACCCATACGCAACCCATACCCTAGATGTAAACCCCTAAAAAAACGAAAACAGGAGACGCAATGAACAGCCAGCGCAAACTGCTTCACACCAGTCTGATCCCCATTCGCTGGGGCGACATGGACGCCTACGGGCATGTGAATAACACAATCTATTTTCGTTTCATGGAGCAAAACCGGGTTGAGTACCTTGAGCAGCAAGGTTACAAGGTGATGCCTGAAGGCACAGCGCCGGTCATCATCAATGCCAGTTGCACCTTCCTTGTTCCTCTGACTTACCCCGGCTTGGTCGAGATCAAAATGTTTTGCGGCCAGCCCGGCCGCAGCAGCATTCCAACGCATTACGAAATTCGTCTGCAGGGCGATGATACGCTTTACGCGACGGGCGAATCGAAGATCGTCTGGATGGACGTGACCAGCGGAAAATCGGTTGCCATTCCCGATGAGTTGCGCGCGCAACTTGGCGATTAGAAAACAGAAACAGCGGAGCAAAACCATGGATCAACAAGCACTCTGGCGCCCGGGCGCCGAACGTATCGCAGCAGCCCAGGTAACGGCCTTCATGAATGCCGTCAACACACGCTGGAACGCTGCGTGCACCGATTACCCCAGTCTCTGGCGCTGGTCGGTGGCGCAGCCCGAAGCGTTCTGGACTTCGGTGTGGGACGAATGCGGTGCGCTGGGTGAGCGCGGGACAATCGTTCTCGAAAATGGCGACAAGATGCCCGGCGCAAGCTGGTTCCCGCAGGCGCGGCTGAACTACGCGCAGAACCAGTTGCGCCGGCGTGATGACGCCGATGCACTGGTCTTCTGGGGTGAGGACAAGGTCAAACGTCGTCTCTCGAATAACGAACTGCATGCGCAGGTTTCGCGTTTTGCGCAGGCGCTGCAGGCAGCCGGTGTGGGCAAGGGTGACCGCGTCGCCGGCTATCTGCCGAACATGCCCGAAGCCATTATCGCCATGCTGGCCACTGCGTCGCTCGGTGCCATTTGGTCGTCGGCATCGCCTGACTTCGGCGTGCAGGGCGTGCTCGATCGCTTTGGCCAGATTGAACCGAAGGTCCTCGTGTGCGTTGATGGCTACTGGTACAACGGCAAACCGGTCGATTGTCTGGCGAAAAACGCCGAGATTGCCGGGCAGATGCCGTCGCTTGTACGCACCGTCGTCGTTTCGTATCTGAGTGATGCGCCTGAGCTCAGCGCGATCAAAAACAGCATGCGTTACGCCGATTTCATCGCGCCGTACACCGCGGCCGAGATCGGCTTTGCGCCGCTCTCTTTCGATCATCCGCTGTATATCATGTTCTCTTCGGGCACCACTGGTGTGCCCAAATGCATCGTGCATTGTCATGGTGGCGCGTTGCTGCAGCACCTCAAGGAGCATCAGTTGCATAGTGATGTGAAGCCTGATGACAGGGTTTTCTACTTCACCACTTGCGGCTGGATGATGTGGAACTGGCTGGTCTCCGGCCTTGCGTCGCAGGCGACCGTGCTGCTCTATGACGGCAGCCCGTTTGCCGACAAGGGCAAGGTGTTGTTTGATTACGCCGACGCTGAAGGCATGACGCACTTTGGCACCTCAGCCAAGTTTATCGACGCCGCTGCGAAGATGGGCCTCAAGCCACGCGAAACGCACCAATTGACTGCGCTGCGCGCCATCTTCTCGACCGGCAGCCCGCTCGCCCCCGAAAGCTTCGATTACGTTTATCGCGACATCAAGGCCGACGTGCTGCTCGCCTCAATCTCCGGCGGCACAGACATTCTCTCGTGCTTCGCGCTTGGCAGCCCGATCCTGCCGGTCTATCGCGGCGAGTTGCAGTGTCGCGGCCTCGGCATGGCGGTCAATGTCTTTGATGACGAGGGCAAGCCGATTCCCGCTGGCACAGGAGCGCGCGGCGAACTCGTGTGTACTGCGCCGTTCCCCGCAATGCCGATCGGCTTCTGGAACGACGCCGATGGCAGCAAATACCGTGCAGCGTATTTTGAGAATTTCGACAATATCTGGTGTCATGGAGACTTCGTCGAACTCACCGCACACGAAGGCATGATCATCTACGGACGCTCCGATGCCGTGCTCAACCCCGGCGGCGTGCGCATCGGTACGGCGGAGATTTACCGTCAGGTCGAGCAGCTCGACGAGGTTGTCGAATCACTGGTCATCGGGCAGGACTGGGAGCAGGACGTCAGGGTGGTGCTCTTCGTCAAGCTGCGCGAAGGCCTGACGCTCGATGATGCACTGATTGCCCGCATCAAGCAGCAGATCCGCCAGAACACCACGCCGCGCCACGTACCAGCCAAGGTGCTGCAGGTTGCCGACATTCCGCGCACGAAGAGCGGCAAGATCGTCGAACTTGCCGTGCGCAATGTCGTGCATGGCCGTGCGGTGAAAAACCTCGAAGCGCTGGCCAATCCGGAGGCGCTCGATTACTTCCGGGACCGGGTCGAGTTGCAAAGTTGAGGCGGTCAGTGGCACAGGGCAATCGCATTTAAAAATCACCCCCAACGCAGAGGCGCAGAGGAAACGCAGAGAAGAGCAAAATACGGGCAAGAATTTGATTTTCTCTGTGTCATCTCTGTGTCTCTGCGCCTCTGCGGTAGGTTTTGAAGTCAAATGCAATCGCCCTGGTCAGTGGCAGGGCTTATCGTTACCTGAGTTGCAGAAATGTTAAGATTGCCCTCCCGGCAATGGGCAATCGAGCGCATGTTGCGTGTATCGAATGGGCAGATAATGAATTGGCGTGACCTTGTTTCCCGCCTGGAGTTTTGGGGGAATCGCATCGGCGGCTACATCCTGCTGAGCTTCGCCGACGATCCCGCCTGGATCGCTTTCATGTTTTGCTAAGCAACCGACCAGAACCGGGACCGATAAATCAGCCATCCATGAACAAGAGTCGAGAATCCACCGCCGATAAAGTTGGCGAAGCCCTCAATGCCCAACGTTTCCGAATGCTTGAGGATATTGCAAAGGAGCTGAAAGGCGAGGTGGTCTTTCCTACCTATTTCGATGCCGCTTTTCGCCTGCGCAAGGAGTTGCAGAACCCGGATCTACCCATTGCACGCGTTGCCAAGGTAGTCAGCGTTGAGCCTTTGATCGCCGCCAAACTAATGGCTCTGGCCAATTCAGCCCTGTACAGCCCCGACGGTACACCGGCAAGGAATCTGCCAGCCGCCATTACCCGTCTGGGGGTCAATCTGGTGCGCACAACTGCGCTGGCCATCGCCATGAGTCAGATACTGCGTGCCAAGGACATGGTGGTCTTCAGCGATCTGACGCGCGACCTCTGGGATCACTCCATCAGAACTGCCGCCGCCGCGCGCATTCTGGCGCGCATCCACACCCAGATCAATCCGGACGAAGCATTGCTGGCAGGCCTGGTGCACGACCTCGGGGCTTTCTACATGCTCTATCGCGCAGCCCAGTACCCGGAGCTGCGTGATCGTCCGGAAACCGTCAAGCACCTGATCATGCAGTGGCACGAAAGCATCGGTGCTACGCTGCTCAATGCACTTGGCATGCCAGATGATATTGTCGAGGCCACAGTCGATCACGACCAGGCGCTGGTCGCGCCGACCACGGTGCGGACACTTACAGAAATCGTTTATGTTGCCAACATCCTTGCCGGTGCCCACTTTGATTGGCTGCATCAGGATAGTGACCCGGCAGACGTCACAACGACCGGTGAAGTTCGTTTGAACTTTGCCGACCTGCTGCCGGAAATTCACACCGACACCCGGGAAATGCAATCCGTATTCGCTTGAGTGGAAGACGGATGAGGAGCACGGAATGGGCCTGAGTACCCGCTTCGCAGAGATCGAACCGCCGCGCAGCGAGATTGATTTGCTGACTGAACCGGTCGTTATCGAGTTCGGCACCGCCTGGTGTGGTCATTGCATCGCCGCACAGCCATTGATTGCTACGGCATTTGCCAGTCACCCGCAGGTAGGGCATCTGCGGATTGAAGACGGGCCGGGTCGCCGGCTGGGACGTTCGTTTCGGGTCAAACTCTGGCCAACGCTGATCTTCCTGCGTGAGGGCAGGGAGGTCGGGCGACTTGTCCGTCCCGCCAATGCTGCTGAGATTGAACAGGCGCTGGCGCAGATTGATGGCGCAGCGTGATGCTCGCCGATTTTACCGCGCTCAATGACGTTGGCCTTAACCTTCAAGCCGTCCTTGATCTGGAGGCGCTGCCCGCCGAAATGCTTGCCGCGCTGCGCGGCCGCCATGATCCGCATCATCGTTACCGGCAGCTGATCCTTATCGGCCATGCCGGCAAGACCTTGTGGAACGCGGTAAAGACGTCGGGTATTCGTTCGGAACATCCGATCGACGAGTTCAGCGTCAAGACGGTTGAGCAATGGTTTGCGGCGCATTTTGCCAACCGGGCGCATGCTGTGATTTATCCGGGTGATTCGCCGCTCGGCCTGCAGGCGCTCGGTAAAATTGCCGGCTGGCACCATACCTCGCCGTTGATGATCGGCATCCAGCAAACCTGGGGCACATGGTATGCGTATCGCGTTGTCGTACTGGCGGATACCGATTTGCCGTCAACGCCCGTGTTGAATAGTGAGTCGCCGTGCGTAAGCTGCGCAAACAAGGTTTGCATTGCCGCTTGCCCTGCGGATGCGTTGGCGGGCGGCATGTTTGATCTCAGTAAGTGCCTCAGCTACCGCAAGGAAGCGTCATCGCACTGCAAGGCGACCTGTGTCGCGCGTGTCACCTGCCCGGTGGGGAGTGAACACCGCTATGACGACGAACAACTTCACCACGTCTATTCGAATTCGCTGAAAATGATCGAGCGGCACGGTTGATTTTTTTGCCGCAAATCTGTCAATAGAACTGAGGAAATCCGCCGATGGACAACAACACGCTGCTGGCGCAAGAGTGGCAAACCCTGCAGAACAACCATGAGCAGCACGAGAAGAATGCGCTGCTCATCAAGCTGACTTGCCTGACACTTGGGCTGGCCGGCTGGGTTGCGGGCGTGTCGCTGGTTGCGCTTGGCGTCATGGTGCTGCTGTGCTGGGGGCAGGAAGCTATTTTCAAAACCTATCAGGCGAGGTTGGCTGAGCGCTTGTTGCACGTCGAGTCACTGCTCAGGGAGTCCCAGTCGTCGTCGGTGGCGATGCAGCTTCATTCCGAGTGGTTTGCCGGACGGCCGGGCGGCGTGAGTCTGATCGCCGGTTATGCTGTCAGTGCCTGCCGGCCGACGGTGGCGTATCCGTATGTGCCGATATTGATTCTCTGGGGACTTGCCAAATCGCTTTCCTGGGTCTGATGTTGGTGGATTGGCGTATGCTCTCGACAGCCTGTGTCCGCCGCTGCAATCGTGGCGCTAATGTCTGAACGAAAGGATTGCCCCGTGAGCCCTGCGAAAATCAACGAACTCTTCGATACCCTGCGCGCCGCCTGTGCCCGCCAGTACGACTTTAATCCGCGGCGTATCACTGCGAGCGTGCGCTACGTGGGTACCGAGGGGCATGGTAAGGACCTCGTCCATGTTTTTCGCGATGCCGGTACCCATTCGCAGATCGTGCTGAAAAATACCGCAGCGACCCTGCGCGAAACACACGGCGACAAGCCGCACTGGACCGAAGCAGAAAAAGCGCACTACCGGAATACCGATGCCGAGATCGACGCGGAAATTGCTGCCAAGCAAGCCGAGTTGGACTTCACCCGCAACTGCCCCCTCTATCAGGATCATCGCGAACAACTGCTGTCGCATTACAAGGATTGGCCGGGCTATCAGGCCGGTGGTACCAACCCGCGCGAAGCGGCCAGAACGCTGCTCGCCGCCCTGACCGATGCGCGAGATCCCCGCCTCGCGGCATTCACCGAATACATGCGCTCTGATGATCCCGAGCACCTGGCGCATCTGCTGCTGGCGCCGTGCCATCTTGAACTCGAAGCGCATCGGGCGGCGGCTGTCGTGAATACGGCCTGATGCCTGTGGTAACGTGCCGGGCATGTGTTTCTGTCGCCAACAACAGGGTGATTGCATTTAAAACCTTAGAACTCACCACAGAGGCACAGAGATACAGAGGAAACATGCCGCGAAGCAAATCCCGCGGGACAGAGGAAAGCTTAAAAAAAGGTTTTCTCTGTGAAATCTCTGTGCCTCTGTGCCTCTGTGGTGGATTTTGAAGTCAAATTCGATTGCCTTGCCACCAACAATAATCGCCCCGTCCCTCTCCATGAACGTCGCCATCGATATCGTCTCCGACCTCGTCTGCCCCTGGTGTTTCATCGGCAAGCACCGCATGGCGCAAGCCATGGCGCTGGTGCAGGCCAAGCATCCGAAAACACGTTTTCAGCTTAACTGGCTGCCGTATTTCCTTAACCCGGATACGCCGGCCGGCGGCGAGCCTTATCGCGCTTTTCTCGAAGCCAAATTTGGCGGGCCAACAAAGGTCGCCAAACTGCAGATGGAGGTGGCCGACGCCGGCCGCGAGGCAGGGGTTGAATTCGATTTCGAGCGCATCGTGACGCGCCCGAACACGCTGCGCGCGCACCGGCTGGTCTATCGCGCCCAATCGACCGGCCATCCGCCGGCAGAAATCGAAGCGCTGGTCGAGCGCCTGTTTGTCGCGCATTTTCAGCGTGGTGAAGATATCGGCGACATCGCGACGCTGGCTGATATCGCTGCTGAATGCGGTGATCGCAAGGAGGACGTGGTCGCATATCTGGAGAGCAGCGACGGCACGCAGCAGCTCAAGGCGCTGGTCAGCAAGGTCGGCGGGCTGGGCGTTACCAGCGTGCCGTTCTACATCATTCAGCGTCGTCTGGCGGTGTCAGGCGCGCAAACCGGCGAAGTGCTGGCCGCCGCGATCATGCAAACGATGTAGTCGGCAAGCGCGGGTGGTGCTATCGTTTGTATCGATACAGCATTTTCAGAATGGTCGCATTTGAAAATCTTAACCCCACCGCAGAGGCGCAGAGGCGCAGAGGAATCGCAGAGAAAAGCAAAAATCGTAAAGATCTGGTTTTTCTCTGCGTGATCTCTGCGTCTCTGCGCCCCTGTGGTGGGTTTTGAAGTAAATGCAATCGCCCCGACAGCGTTTTTATCAAGAGGCCAGCGATGCCCGCAATCCTTCTCGAATCGACCCGGCTACACACCCCATGCACGCTGGATCATCTCGTTTTTGACAACACCGGCGACCTGCCGGACCTTGACGAATCTTTTGGCCAGCCGCGCGCTGTTGAGGCCTTGCGTTTCGGTCTGGGCATTCGCCGCAGCGGCTTTAATCTCTTTGTTCTCGGCGAGCCGGGCAGTGGTCGACATGCGCTGGTGCATCGCCTCGTTGACGAGGTGCGCCGGCAACAAGGGGCACCGGCTCCTGCCGATTGCTGCTACGTCAATAACTTCGTCACCGCCACCGAGCCGCGCTTGCTGCAATTGCCGGCCGGTCGCGGCATCCGCTTGCGCGACGACATGCAGCGCTTTGTTGGCGAACTTGGGCCGGCGATTACGCTGGCCTTCGAGAGCGAGGAATACCGGGCGCGTGTCGGGGCCTTGCAGGAGGGCTTCAAGGATCGCCAGGAAAGCGCCTTGCGCGTACTCGGTAACGCGTCTCTTGAGCGCGGCATCGCGCTGGTACGCTCGGAGAGCGGATTCGCTTTCATGCCGGCCAAAGAGGGCGGTGATGAAACCCTGTCCGAGAAAGAATTCGAGGCGCTGCCCGCCGAACGCAAGGTCGCGCTGGAAGCTGCCATCGAGGAATTCCAGGAGCCGATGATCAAGCTGGTTGGCCAGTTTCCCCGTTGGCGGCGCGAATTGAAGGAGGCGCTCAAGGAGGCCAGTTGCGATGCCATGCGCGGCGCCGTGGTCCACCTGCTGGAACCGATCAGGTCGTGTTATGCCGATCTGCCCGAGGTGCTGGAATTTCTTGCTGCTGTCGAGCGCGACGTGGTGGCAACCGGCGACACCCTGCGCGAGTCGCAAAAGAGCGAGCCGGAGATGGAGACCCTGCTATTCACCGGCAGCATTTCGATCCAGCGTTATCTGGTCAATCTGCTGGTCGACAACGCGGCCTGCGATGGCCAGCCGGTGATCTGCGAGAGCCATCCGACCTTTCAGAATCTGATCGGCCGCGTCGAGAACATGGCGCACATGGGCATGCTCGTCTCCAACTTCACGCTGATTCGTGGCGGCGCCTTGCATCGCGCCAACGGCGGCTACCTGATTATTGATGCGACCAAATTGCTTTCCCAGCCCTACGCCTGGGACGGGTTGAAGCGCGCACTGCGCAGCGGAGAAATCCGCATCGAGTCGCTCGGCGAGATGTACGGGCTGGCCAGCACGCTGCAACTGCAGCCCGAGCCCGTGCCGCTGCATGTCAAGGTCATTCTCGTCGGCGAGCCGGCGATCTACTATCTGCTGGTCGACATGGACCCGGAATTCGCCGATCTCTTCAAGGTCGCCGCCGATCTGGAAGATGAGGTGCCGCGCACGCCGGAAAGCGCCGCGCTGTTTGCCCGCCTGATCGCCACACTGGCGCGCCAAGACGGCCTCAAGCCCCTGGCGCGTACGGCGGTGGCGCGGGTGGTTGAGCACGCCGCGCGCCTTGCCCGCGATGCCGAGCGTCTGACCACACTCACCCGGCCGGTCGTCGATCTGCTGCGCGAAGCCGATTATCTGGCCGGCGACGCGGTACAGATTGACTGCGCGCACATCGAGCAGGCGCTGGCAGCGCAGATTCGCCGTGCTGACCGCTTGCGCGAACGCTATTACGAATCGATCCGGCGCGGTACGCTGCTCATTTCCACCGGCGGCACACAGGTCGGGCAGGTCAATGCGCTGGCGGCCGTTGGTCTTGGCGATTTCATCTTCGCCCATCCGGTGCGCATTACCGCTGCCGTGCGGATCGGCGACGGCGAGATGATCGACATCGAGCGCGAAGTCGAAATGGGTGGGCCGATCCACTCCAAGGGCGTCATGATCCTTGCCGGTTTCTTCGCTGCGCGTTTTGGCCGGGGGATTCCCTTGTCATTCACAGCCAGTGTCGTGTTCGAACAGACCTATGGCGAAGTCGAGGGCGACAGTGCTTCGCTGGCCGAACTCTGTGCGCTGCTCTCGGCCATTGGTGCGATGCCGATTCGTCAGCACTGGGCGATCACCGGCTCGGTGAATCAGTACGGCGTTGTGCAGCCGATCGGCGCGGTGAACGAGAAAATCGAAGGCTTCTTCGATGTTTGCGCCGCCGAAGGCTTGAGCGGCGAGCAGGGCGTCATCATCCCGGCGGCCAACGTCAAGGAACTGATGCTCAAGCGCGAGGTGGTCGAGGCCGTTGCTGCCGGGCGTTTTCATGTGGCCGCCGTGGCGCACGCCGATGATGCCATCGAACTGCTGACCGGCCTGTCAATTGGCGAGGCCGATGCCAAAGGTGAAATTGCCGAAGGAACGATCAACCATCTGGTTGCTTCGCGTCTGATCGAGCTGTTCTCGTTCAAGCAGACGGTGATCGAGGAAACCAAGAAAAAGCACCCGCGCACAACGGCCAAAAAGAAACCGGTACTCATCGAGCCCGGTTCCGCAAAAGAGTGATCGTCGTGCTTTGTGCTGTTGCAAGCTACAGAATCGGCCCCTGTGCATGCTCCCCGCGTTCATAAACCACATGTGCGCGGCCGACCAGTAGCGGGTCAAGCGGGCCGATCCGCTCGGGGTCCTTGTCTTGGTAGGGCAGCTTGTACAGCACGTAGCGCATGGCGTTCAGGCGTGCGCGCTTCTTGCAGTCGGATTTGATCACTGTCCACGGCGCATCAGCGGTGTCGGTGTGGAAGAACATCGCCTCCTTGGCCTTGGTGTAATCCTCCCACTTGTCGAGTGAGGCGAGGTCGATCGGCGAGAGCTTCCACTGCTTGAGCGGGTGCACCTCGCGCTCCTTGAAGCGACGGCGTTGCTCCTTGCGGCTCACCGAGAACCAGAATTTGATCAGGTGGATGCCACTGCGTGCCAAGGTGCGTTCGAACTCCGGTGTCTGGCGCATGAACTCATCATATTCAGAAGGTGTGCAGAAACCCATTACCCGTTCAACGCCGGCGCGGTTGTACCACGAGCGGTCAAACAGCGCGATTTCGCCAGCGGTCGGCAAATGCTGCACGTAACGCTGAAAGTACCACTGGCCGCGTTCCTGTTCGCTGGGTTTTTCCAAAGCCACGACGCGTGCACCGCGCGGGTTGAGGTGCTCCATCAGGCGTTTGATCGTGCCGCCCTTGCCGGCGGCGTCGCGACCTTCAAAAATGATCACCACGCGTTGTCCGGTTTCTTTCACCCAGGCCTGCAGTTTCAGTAGCTCGACCTGCAGCCGGTACTTCTGTCGCTCATAGGCTTTGCGCGACATCAGGTTGTGATACGGGTAGCCGCCTTCACGCCAGTCGGGCGAGAGTTGATCATCGGGGTTGGTCAGGATCCCGGCGGACGTTGGGTCCTTGCTCAGCAGCGCCTCGCGCAATGCGGTGGCGTCCTCTGGCGAGGCGCCGGTCATGATCGCTTCGAGTGCTTTGGCCAGCGAGACATTGTCGCCGGTGGCAGCCAGCTTGAGGACGTCCTTGACGGCGTTCTTTTTAGCTTCGAGTGCAGCGTCGACCGCTTCGGAAACAGCGTGCGACTCGATGCCGCGCGGTGTGCGCGAGGGCGCCGTGTCGCCGGCGGCAGCCTTGCGCGGGCTGCGCTTCCGTACCTGTTTTTCGGCTGCTGCTGCGGGTGCGGGTGTGCGAGCGGCTGCCTTGCGACGCGGGGTGTCTGGCAGAGGTGTTTTTTTGTCCAAAAGCAGTTCTCCGAAATGTTTTGTCTGCAACGGGTGGCAACAGCCTGAATTGCATTGCAAGCATCATCATAACGCCGATGCATCGCCGGCTCCAGTGAGTTGCCGGCTCAATGCAGCGCTGTTGTGTGCGGCGTCGTCTCAGTCAATTGCGCATCGCCGGCGGCGATCACGCGGTCGCGGCCGGCCTGTTCTGGCTGTTTGAGGCGCGTTGTCAGGCTCAACGTCACGGCGAAGCCTGCCATGCCCTTGCCTGTGCGTTGCCCCTGCTGTGTTTCGCCTATGCGCTGACCGGATTCTTCTCGCACGACCTCTTTGCGCTCGATGTCATAAGCAAAAAAATTCGCTTCGACGCGGCGCTGGTCTTCGGCGTCGGCCGTTTCTATTACGACCTGCAACTCACCATGCTCGACGCCGGATTGCAGCGGCTTGGCGAGAATCGTTATTGAGGTTTCTCGCAGCATTCTGAGTTTGTCGATTTTCTGCTTGCTTTTTGGCGGCTGCTGTATAAAAATACAGTATCAAAACCAAGGGCGACGATCATGATCAAGCTTACCCCGCGACAACAGGAAATTCTCGAGTTCATCCGCAGCACGCTGGAGGCGCTTGGCGCACCGCCGACGCGGGCGGAGATCGCCAACGCCTTCGGTTTTGCTTCACACAACGCAGCCGAAGAGCACCTCCGGGCGCTGGCCAAAAAAGGCATCATCATCCTTGAGCCGGGCTCGGCGCGCGGCATTCGTCTCGTTGAACAGCTTGGCCTGCCCCTGATCGGCAGTGTCGCTGCCGGCAGCCCGATTCTCGCGGTTGAAAACGTGCAGCGCCGTTATGCGCTTGACGCCGGCCTGTTCAGCCCGCGCGCCGACTACCTGTTGCGCGTGCGTGGTTTGTCGATGATCAACGCCGGTATTTTTGACGGCGACTTGCTCGCCGTGCACCGCAGCAGCGAAGCGCGCAATGGCCAAATTGTTGTTGCGCGGCTCGACGAAGAGGTCACCGTCAAGCGTTTCCGTCAGCACGGCGCCATCGTCGAGCTGATCGCCGAGAACCCCGATTTCGACCCGATCATCGTCGACACACGCAACGTGCCGCTGGTCATCGAAGGCCTGGCGGTCGGGCTGATTCGCGGCAGCGAGTCGATGTGATCCTCGATATAAGCGTTTGTCTAATCACCGGCCTTTGCCATGTCTTCCCCGCAGGCTCTCGCGAAAATCCTCGAACGCCCCGATGTCTGGCGCGGTGACGCGCTGGCCGGCGCGCCGCTGCCCGGCGTCTCCACCGGTTTTGCTGCGCTGGATGCCGAGTTGCCCGGCGGCGGCTGGCCGCGTGGCGGCCTGATCGAGCTGATGCCGGCACGTACCGGCGTCGGCGAGCTGGCCTTGCTCCTGCCGGCGCTGGCGCGCGTTTCGGCCGACGAACTGGGCTGGCTGGTCTGCGTCGCGCCACCGTATTCACTTTACGCCCCGGCGCTGGAAGAAGCCGGCGTTGCGCTGGCCCGCCTGCTGGTTGCCAGTGCGCCCGGGCGCGATGCGGCGTGGGCCTGCGAACGTGCGCTGGCGGCCGATGGTGTTGGCGCTGTGGTGGCCTGGCTGCCCGAGGCCAACGTCACCGCGCTGCGCCGTCTGCAACTGGCGGCTGAAGCCAGCCGCACGCTGTTGTTTGTTTTTCGCCCGGCGAATTGCGCCGGCCAGTCTTCGCCAGCCCCGTTGCGTCTGGCGCTGGAAGGCGAGGGCGAGCGCCTGATCGTTCGTTTGCTCAAGCGCCGTGGCGGCGCACGGCCGGTACCGTTGCCGATCAATATTCATCGCCCGTCCCGTTCCTCCGGCCTGCGTCATGCTCTGGCTTGCCCTGCACCTGCCGCGCCTGCCGCTCGAAGTTTTTCCTCGCCGGCCACCGCCTAGCGCCATCGTCAGCCGTGAGCGCATCGTCGTTGCCGACGAGGCGGCCGCGACGGCTGGCGTGTTGCCCGGCATGCGGCTATCCGGCGCGTGGGCGCTGCAACCCGACCTGCACGTACAGCAACGTGATGAGACGCGCGAGCAGGCGGCGCTGGCGCAGTTGGCTTGCTGGGCCGGCAGTTTTACTTCTGACGTTTGCCTGCTGCCGCCACAGACGCTGTTGCTTGAAGTTGCCGGTTCCCTGCGTCTGTTTGGCGGTGCGCCGGTCTTGTTTGCCGCGGTCGTTGAAGGCTGCCGAGAACAGGGCTTCGCAGCGCAAGCCGCACTGGCGCCAACGCCGCTTGCCGCACAGTGGCTGGCGGTGGCCGGTGACCATGCGCCCTGTCTTGATCCTGCCGATCTGCCGCGTCGCCTTGGCGCCTTGCCGCTTGGTGTGCTCCCGGCGCTCAATCTCTCCGCGCAGAACCATGCCCGTCTCAGCGGCTTTGGCGCCCGTTCAATAGGCGATGTGCTGCGTCTGCCGCGTGCCGGGCTGGCGCGCCGTCTGGGTGTCGCTTTTGTCACCGATCTGGCGCGTGCGCTCGGTGAGTTGCCTGACCCGCGCGCCCGCTTCATTTTTCCCGAACGCTTTATCGAGCGACTGGAGTTGCCGGCGCGTGTGGACAATGCGCTGGCGCTGGGCTTTGCCGGGCGACGCCTGATTGCCGTGCTCTGTGGCTGGCTTGCAGCGCGCAGCGGCGGCATCAGCGAATGTGTTTTCGAGTTTGAGCATGAACGTGGCACCCGGCAACGCCCGGTAACCCTCCTGGTCATCGGCCTGACGGGTGCCACGCGCAACGCCGAGCGTATCGGCCGTGTGCTCATCGAGCGCTTGCACAGCCTCGATTTGCCGGCTGCGGTTGAGGTGCTGACGCTGCGTGCCGAGTCGCCCGAGCCGCTGGCCGGTCGTGCGGGCAGCCTGTTTTCCGGGGCAGGAGGCGGCGGGCAGGGTGTAGTGGCAAATGCGGCGGCAGATGCGGCGGCAAATGCGGCGGCAAATGAGGCGATTGCCGCACTGGTCGAGCGCCTGCAGGCGCGCCTCGGCAATGACCGCGTGCATGGTCTGGCGGTTGCCGCCGAGCATCGCCCGGAAAACGCGTCACAGCCAATCTCGCCGATACTGTTTGAGCGCCGCAAAACCTCATACAAAAGTCATGGCACTGTGCAGCCGGCCAGCAGTTGCAAGGGCTCGCGCCCGTTGTGGCTTTTGCCGCAACCGCGGGCCTTGATAGAGGTGGCCGGCCGCCCGCAGCGCGGCGGCCCCTTGCAACTGCTGGCCGGCCCGGAGCGTATTGAAAGCGGCTGGTGGGACTCGGACGAAACCGGCGCCCTCGGCGAGGTGCGTCGCGACTACTTTGTCGCGCTGTCGCTACGCGCCGAGTGGTTGTGGGTCTTTCGTAGTGAGGCAGGGTGGTTTTTGCATGGAGTTTTTGCCTGATCCCCGGCGGGTTATATGAGTGTTTGCTTATATTTTGGGTTACAATGACCTCATTATTTATGAGGTTAATGATGGACAGGATGCTGACAGGTCTGCTGCCGGAAGCTTTGCTGATTGATCAGCCCGAAGTTGACGCGCAACACGAGGAAATCTTCACCTGCATCGAGTCACTCAAGATTGCCTGCGTTGCAGGGGGCAATCCGGACATAGGCGTCTTTGATGATTTGCTGCTATTTCTCGGGCAACACTTCGCTACTGAAGAGCGCATCGCACAAGAGGCTGCGCTTGAGTTCTCGTCGCATGCCAAGATACATCACGACAGCCTCTTCATGCTGAGCAAGGCGCTTGATGAGGTACGCCGGGGCGCGAACGATGTGCACTCCTTCCTGCGTTTCATCGAATACTGGTTCGAGCGCCATATCCATACCGAAGACAAGCTTTTTGGTGCCCGCCTCAAGGCCGGACCCCATTCCCCCGGCAACAATTCCTGAGTTTTTTGCGGTGCTTTCTGCTGTGTCGTCGTCGGTGAGGCGTGTTCAAATTATTGTTTCGTCATGTTGCAACGCAGCGGATGGGGCTGGATATGCCGTAGCGAGGCGGGGTGGTTTTTGTATGGTTTTTTTGCATAATTATGTGTAATTTTTCTGGTTTTTTTGGCGACTCATTCCTACACTTCTTTAATAATAAAAAACGAGCTCCCAAAAAACGAGATATCAGAAAGGAGATTGCACATGGAGATTATGCATACCGGTTTGCTGCCGGAATCCTTGGTGATTGATTTGCCCGAGGTTGATGCGCAGCATGAAGAAATTTTCATCCGTATCGAGTCGCTCAAGTCAGCCTGTTTTGACATCGACTACGATCCGCTTGGCGACTTTGAGACGCTGCTGGCTTTTTTTGAGCACCACTTCGCAACCGAAGAACGGATCGCGAAAAAAGGCGGGCTGGAGTTCTCCGATCACATCAAGACACACCGCAAGGGTCTGCGTGTGTTGAATAAAGCACTCGACGATGTACGCAGTGGCTCGCGTGATGCCTACTCTCTGCTGCGCTACATCGAGCTCTGGTTTGAGCGCCATATCAACGAGCAGGACAAACCCTTTGCCGCCAGTCTGCAATCTCCCCGGCGCTACCGGCCTTTCCCCATGCCGATCGATGCCGGCTTTCTCGATTATCAGGCCGGGCTGACGGCTTTTTGTGACAGCCGCTCATCGGCATAAAGCGGCACGCTTGACACCACACGGACAGCGGCTGGCGCCACAGCTCCATAAGGCTTGCAGGGCGATTGTATTTGACTTTAAAACCTACCGCAGTGGCCCAAGGCCAGGCTTCGCGCAGGCGCAGAGGACGCAGAGGAAACGCAGAGAAAGTCAAATTCTTACTTGGATTTTGCTTTTCTCTGTGTTTCCTCTGTGTCTCTGCGTTGGGGGTAGATGTTTAAATGAGATTGCCCTGACAAGGCTTGCTGCCTGTCGCTGACAGGCGCAGAATACTGTAATCTTATACAGTATTCTGCCATGACCGACGCCCTTCCTGCTTACGCTGAACTTCACTGCTGCTCCAACTTCACCTTCCTGCGCGGTGCATCGCACCCGGAGGAGCTTGTCGAGCAGGCGCAGGCGCTTGGCTATCACGCGCTGGCGATCACCGACGAATGTTCGCTGGCTGGGGTGGTGCGTGCCTACAAGGCCGCCAAAGGCGCGAATGCGGCGGGGCTGCAACTCATCACCGGCGCCGAATTTCGCCTTGCCGACGATGATTTCAAACTCATCCTGCTGGCGCAGAACCGTGCCGGCTACGGCAACCTCTCGGCGCTCATCACGCTTGCCCGGCGGCGGGCAGGGAAGGGCGAGTACCGCCTGACGCGCGGCGATCTTGAGGCCGTCGGCGACTTCGCATTTACCACGGGCGCTGTGCCCGACTGCCTCGCATTGTGGGTGCCGGGTGACAACGCCACGCCTGAGGATGGCCGCTGGCTGGCGGCGCGTTTCCCCGGTCGCGCCTGGCTCGCCGTTGAGCTGCATTCCGGCCCCGATGACGCAACGCGGCTGGCCGGGCTGCTCGCGCTGGCCGAAGCGAGCGGTTTGCCCGCCTTGGCGGCCGGCGACGTGCACATGCACTTGCGCGCGCGCCGGCCGTTGCAGGATACGCTGACAGCGATTCGCCTCAATACCACCGTCTTTGCTGCCGGCCACGCGCTGTATGCCAACGGCGAACGCCACCTGCGCACACGCCTGCGGCTGGCGCGGCTCTATCCCCCGGCGCTGCTCGCCGAAACGCTGGCCGTTGCCGCGCGCTGCAGCTTCTCGCTCGACGAGTTGCGCTACGAATACCCCGGCGAAGTGGTGCCGCACGGCCAGACGCCGGCTGCCTTTTTGCGTGCCGAAACGACGCAGGGCCTGGTGCGGCGTTATGGCGATGTCGTTCCGGCCAGCGTCAGCGAGCGTATCGAACACGAACTCAAGCTGATCGGCGAACTCGGCTACGAGCCTTATTTTCTGACCGTCTACGACATCGTCAACTTTGCCCGCAGGCGAAATATTCTCTGCCAGGGGCGCGGCTCGGCGGCCAACTCGGCGGTGTGTTACGCGCTCGGCATTACCGAGGTTGACCCGGCGCGCGCCAGCCTGCTCTTCGAGCGCTTCATCTCCAAAGAACGCGGCGAGCCGCCCGACATCGACGTCGACTTCGAGCATGAGCGGCGCGAAGAAGTGATCCAGTACCTCTACACCAAATACGGCCGCGACCGCGCAGCGCTGACGGCAGCGGTGATTACCTGGCGCACGCGCGGTGCGCTGCGCGACGTTGGCCGCGTGCTCGGTTTTGGTACGGCGCAGATCGACGCACTGGCCGGCTCTCTGGCGTGGTGGGATCAGCGCGAGCAGCTGCCGGAGCGCCTGCGTTCGGTCGGCCTCGACCCGCAGTCGCCGCGTGTTGCCAAGTGGCTGGCGCTGGCCGGCGCGCTGCGCGGCTTTCCGCGCCATCTCTCGCAGCATGTCGGCGGCTTCGTCATCTCGCGCGGGCCGCTCTCCCGGCTGGTGCCGGTAGAAAACGCCGCGATGATTGATCGCACTGTCATCCAGTGGGACAAGGACGATCTCGATACGCTCGGCCTGCTGAAAATCGACATCCTCGCTCTCGGCATGCTCTCGGCCATCCAGCGCGCGCTCGGCCTGCTTGGCCTGCGCCTGCAGGACATCCCGCCCGAAGACCCGGCGGTGTACAAAATGATCTGTGCGGCCGATACGGTTGGCGTCTTCCAGATCGAATCGCGCGCCCAAATGGCCATGCTGCCGCGCCTGCGGCCACGCAATTTTTATGACCTCGTGATCGAAGTTGCGCTCGTTCGCCCCGGCCCGATTCAGGGCGACATGGTGCACCCCTATCTGCGCCGCCGGCACGGCAAGGAACGCATCGAGCCGATGCGCCCGGAGATCGCCGCCGTGCTTGGCCGCACCTGCGGCGTGCCGATTTTTCAGGAGCAGGTGATGCAGTTGGCGGTCGTCGCGGCCGGCTTTACCCCCGGCGAGGCCGACAACCTGCGCCGCGCCATGGCCGCGTGGCGGCGCAAAGGCGGGCTCGAACCTTTTGAGAAAAAACTGATCGACGGCATGCGCGAGCGCGGCCACAGCGAAGACTTCGCGCGCCGCATCTTTGCGCAGATCAAGGGCTTTGGCGAATACGGTTTTCCCGAGTCGCACGCCGCCTCGTTTGCGCTGCTCGTCTATGCCTCGGCGTGGCTCAAGTGCCACCACCCGGCGGCTTTTCTTTGTGCCTTGCTCAACAGCCAGCCGATGGGCTTTTATGCGCCCTCGCAGCTGGTGCAGGATGCGCAGCGGCATGGCGTTGAAGTGCGCCCGGTGAGCGTGCAGGGCAGCCAGTGGGCGGCCGTACTTGAAGCCTCTGCGGCAGTTCGACTGGGTTTCAATGGCGTTGCCGGCCTCTCGCGTGCCGGTGTTGCCGCCTTGCTTGAAGCGCGCCAGCAACGGGCGTTTGCCAGCGTTGCCGATCTCGCGGCGCGCGCCCGGCTGGCGCGCAGCGACCTCGACGCATTGGCCGCCGCCGGCGCACTCGCCGCGCTCGCCGGCCACCGCCGCGAGGCCGCATGGGCCGCCGCCAGCGCCGCTGTGCAACTCGACCTGCTCGACCATGCCGCGCCGCAGGAAGCGATGCCAGAACTCGCCGCGCCGAGTGAAGGCGAAGACCTGATCGCCGATTACGCCAGCACCGGCCTGACGCTAGGCCGCCACCCGCTGGCCTTGCTGCGCACACGACTCACCGCACAACGCTTCATCTCCGCTGGCGCGTTGCAAAACGCCGCAGACCGGCAATTGGCGCGCGCCGCCGGCATCGTTACCTGCCGCCAGCGGCCGGGCACGGCGAGCGGCATTGTCTTCGTCACGCTCGAAGACGAAAGCGGCTTCGCCAACATCGTCGTCCACGCAAAACTCGTCGACAAACAACGTCGCGAACTCCTCGGCGCGCGCCTGCTGGGTGTGCTGGGGCAAGTGCAGCGCGAAGGCAATGTCGTGCATTTGATTGCCAAACGTCTGGTCGATCTCAGCGCACTGCTAGGCAACCTGCCGACAGCAAGCCGGGATTTTCATTGAAGCATTGAAGCATTGAAGAAAAGGGCAGGGCAGGGCAGCGCAGCGCCGTTCTTCGTCAGGTTTCGAGCAAGGCGGAACGGAGGCCAAGGTGCTGCACAAACGGATCAAAATAACGGTCGCTGTAGAGCAGGATGAAACCGCTTTCGATGCAGCGCGTGGCAATGATGGTATCGATGGTTTTGCGTATGGTGATTCCTTGCCCGCGCAAGATGCGGAAATTCCTCGCTGCTTGAATCGCAACATCCTGACCGCCAAGCTCAACGATCAGCAAAGATGTCAGCAACCGCTTGACTTCATTGAAATCGCGCTCACTTCCAAATCCCTGAAGCACTTCAGTGAGAATGAGGTCGCCCACAGCAATCGGCTCACTGCTCAGCAAGCCATCAAGTTTCTCCGTTTGAGTCGTCTGCGTGCCCCGAAAGTAGTCAATCCAGACACTCGAATCAACCAAAATCACTTGTCAGTCCTCATCTGCTCCAGATTGCCCTGCCAGTCCAGCTTGCCGCGAAAGCCCCGGATATCTTCTTGCTGGCGTAAGCGCAATAAGGTTTGGAGGCCAAGTTCCACCGCCTCTCGCTTGGTTTTGAGGCCAGTCAGACGGAGCGTGTCGTTCATCAGTTTGTCGTCAATAACGATATTGGTGCGCATGATGTGTATCCTTTGTTATATTCATACACATGTTAGGAGGTCTTCCCTTAATCCGCAACCTAACCCGTCCGGCATCGTCACCTGTCGCCAGCAAGCCGCGATTTCCATTGAAGCATTGAAGAAGAGGGCGGGGCAGGGCAGGGCAGCGCCGGTCAAACGCCGGGCCCGGCACCCAGCCGGTCGAGCGGGCTGGACACGCCACGCCCGCCACGATTCAACACATGGGTATAAATCATCGTCGTTGAAACATCCGAATGGCCGAGCAACTCCTGCACCGTGCGGATGTCATAGCCGGCTTCGAGCAGATGGGTGGCGAAGGAGTGACGCAGGGTATGCGGCGTGGCGGGTTTGTCGATGCCGGCATCGCGCACCGCCTGCCGAACCGCGCGCTGCACGCACTGATCCTGCACATGATGACGGCGTACCACGCCCGAACGCGGATCGACTGACAGCTTGGCCGACGGGAAAACGTATTGCCACATCCATTCTCGCCCTGCAGTCGGATACTTGCGATCCAGCGCGAAAGGCAGATACACCTCGCCATGGCCGGCAGCGAGATCCTGCCGGTGTAATTCGCGTATTCGCTCGATATGCTCACGCAAGGCAGGGACCAGACTTGCAGGCAGCATGGTTACCCGATCTTTTGCGCCTTTGCCGTCGCGCACCAGAATTTCATTACGCTCAAAAATCACATCCTTGGCTCTTAGACGAAGGCATTCCATGATGCGCAAACCCGTGCCATAAAGCAGCCTCGCGATCAAACTGTGGCTGCCATCCAAACGGGATAGTACCGCCATCACCTCTTCCCTGGTCAGCACCACGGGCAACCGCTTCGGCGTCTTCGCTGCCTCCACTTTATCCAGCCAGGGCAACTCGACCTCCAGCACCTCCTTGTAGAGAAACAGCAGCGCGCTCTTGGCCTGGTTCTGGGTTGACGCCGCCACGCGCCCGGCAACGGCCAGATGCGTCAAGAACTCCTGAACCTCCGCCGCTCCCATGTCTTTGGGATGGCGCTTGTCAAAATGACGAATAAATCGTCTAATCCAGTCCAGATAAGATTGCTCGGTGCGGATGCTGTAGTGTTTGAAGCGAATCCGCCCCCTGACCTGCTCCAGAAGCCGAGGCGCTGACACCGGCTCGGAATGTGACGTAATTGGAAATATTTTTAGGCCCCACTAAATTCGAACAACCCAATGATTGAATTCAGCTTAGCACATACTACTGTAATTTTATACAGCCTATTTGACGGAATGTTTTCCGTCACGACGGAAAACATTCCGTCGTTTAGGTTTCCTACTTAACGTTGGGCGTCTTGATCATGGCTGCGTCGATTGACGCGCCCACGTTGTCGTAATGCTCAAAGTCGCACGGGTAATGCACGCACTTTTCTCCGTCATCGTTCTCTACTACCGTGTGCGCCAGCAGCCAGCGGTATCGCTCGGCGTCTTTGCACAGCAACTTCGCGTC
>JBIJCY010000128.1:0-7542 GCA_044344385.1 Rhodocyclaceae bacterium
GGCGAGGTTGGGGCGATTGCCGGAACGCTGTCGATCATGGTCGGCGGCAGCGAGGCGGCTTTTGCCAAAGCCAAACCAGCTTTTGAGTGCATGGGCAAGAACATCGTGCATGTGGGCGACTCCGGTGCCGGACAGGTAGCCAAGGCGGCCAATCAGATCGTTACCGGTGCGGGGGTGTTAACCGTTGCCGAAGCGCTCAATTTCGCGGCACGAAACGGCGTCGATCCGGCCAAGGTGCGCGAGGCGCTGCTCGGCGGTTTTGCCTATTCGAAGATTCTGGAGAACCACGGCCAGCGCATGCTCGACCGCAATTTCAAGCCGGGCTTCAAGTCGTGGATGCACCAGAAGGATATGAATATCGTCATGCAGAGCGCGCATGAATTGGGCATGTGTCTGCCGGTGTCGGCGGCGACGGCGCAGATGTACAACGCGATGGTTGGCGCCGGGCTCGGTGAGGAAGATTCGATTGCCGTGCTCAAGCTGCTTGAGCGCTTGTCGGGTGGCGAGGGCTGAGGCGATGCGGCTTGGTTTTGTTGGCCTCGGCGCCATGGGGCGGCCAATGGCACTGCATCTGCTGCGTGCCGGGCATGAGGTGGCGGTGTGGGCGCGGCGGGCGGAAAGTGCGCAGTCACTGCTCGATGCCGGCGCCGCGTGGTGTGCATCGCCGGCCGATGTGGCGCGGCGCGCCGGGATTGTGTTTACCATCGTCACGGCCGGTGCCGATGTCGAGCGCATCGTGCTTGGGCCGGATGGTTTGATCGAAGGTTTTGCCTCCGGTTCGATTCTTGTCGATATGAGTACCATCGCTCCCGGCACGGCGCGCACGATCGCGCAGCGTCTCGCCGAGCGGGGCGTCGATATGCTCGATGCGCCGGTTTCCGGCGGCGAAACCGGCGCCATTGCGGCGACGCTGGCAATCATGGCCGGCGGCCAGGCGGCGGTGCTGGACCGCGTGCGCCCGCTCTTTGCCGTGCTCGGCAAAAGCGTGGTGCATGTCGGCGACAGCGGTGCCGGGCAGGTCGCCAAAGCGTGCAATCAGATGATCATGGTCGGTTTCATTCAGGCCGTGGCCGAAGCGCTGCATCTGGCGACGGCGGCTGGCGCCGATCCGGCGAAAGTGCGCCAGGCGCTGGCCGGTGGTTCGGCCGGCAGTCGTGTGCTGGAGGTGTTCGGCGGGCGTATGGTCGATCGCAATTTTGCGGCCGGCGTCGAGGCGCGGTTGCATCACAAGGATTACGGCATTCTTATGGATGAGGCCTACCGGCTGGGTATCCCGCTACCGGTTTCTGCACAGGTGTGGCAGCAACTCAATGCGCTGATGGCCAATGGCTTTGGGCAGCAGGATACGTCTTCGTTGCTGCGTGTGCTGGAATTGAATGGAGGAATTAGTGGTGGCTAATGCAATGTCGATAAATACGCTCAACAACTGGAACGTTGTACACGGAAAGGCGCCCGACGACGGTAGAGACGTCGTGTGTATAGAAGGAGATGTGCTAAGCACGAATCCACGTTTTCCCAAGGCGTCGAGAATAAGGACCTCTTATCTTATTTGTTACGAAATGCATGCTTCGTCCATGGTTGTGGTCACGATTCATGGCTCCGAATATTTGCTGGGAAATCCCGCTCCGTCGGAATCTCGTCCTCTGGAGTTTTTCAAGCAGTTCCTGACTGAGCGAAAAAGGGGCCCCGCTCCTCAGTTCAATGGCGTGCAGACCCAAGTCATCGCTTACCGGGAAGATGAGGGTTCTGAGTAAAAGAGGCCGGGCCCAATTCCCGCAGCATCACCTACGCAGTTCTAATCACCCCGCCCGATCATCCAGACAATCGGGGCATCGGCCAGGTACTTGCGCAAAGCCTGTGTGACTTCTGCCGCGCTCAACCGGGAAATCTTTTCGTCATACTGCGCGAGCCATGCATAGTCGCGCCCGTGATAAAGCCCCTGCGCCAGGCTGCCGGCAAATGATTGTTCTGCGCGCAGTGATGTTTTTCGTTCCTGCAGCCATGTACGTTTGGCGCGTGCCACTTCCTGTTCAGAGAAACCTTCCTTCAGTGCGCGTGCGAGTTCGTCCTTGAGGCTGCTCAGTGCGGCATCGGCCTTCGCGCTGGCGGCACTGGCCTGAATCGACAGGCTGCTGCGTGGCTCGAAGTGGTTGCCTGACAGACTGACGCCGGCGCTATAAGCCAGCCCTTCCCGTTCGCGCAGTCGCAGCCATATGCGGCTGTCGGCATCGCCGCCCAGCGCTTTTACGGCGATGCGCAAGGCGGGGAAGTCCGGCGAGTCGTCGATGATCGGCAGCAAGGTTAAACCAGCGATCGTCGCATTGGGTTTTTCCGGCATGGATACTTTGATCGGTGCAGTGTTGACGGTCGTCGGTGCTGCAACATCCAGCACCCGCGCGTAGGGGGTTTTAGCGTTGGGGAGCTTTGCGACTTTGCTCCAGACCGCCTGTACATCCAGTGCCTCAAACGTCCCGACCATTGCCAGGCGAACTTGTGCGATACCCGAAAAATCAGCGGCGCAAGCCGTCACGTCAGCAAAGTTTACCGCCCGACTCTCCGCCAGTTGTTGTTCCAGCGAACGGGGTTTGAACGGGTGTTGGGCAGGGTAATTGTCGAAACGCAGATGGGTGGTGCTGCTGGCGACTGTTGCCGGATCTTTCAGACCGGCTTCGAGCATGGCGATTGTCGAAGCTTTAATGCGCTCAAACTCATTCTCCGGTAGCGCGGGGGCTGCCCAAACAGCAAGGAGGATGTTCAGTGCCGCATCGATGTTTCGGCGTGGCGCCTCGATACTGATCCCACCGAGGCCCAATGACCATTGAGCCTGCAGTTTTTCCAGCTTGGCATTGAGCTGATCCCGAGTCATGCCGGCACCGCCATAAGCCATGAGATGGCCGGCCATGCTGCATGCGGCTTGTCGCCCGGCCAGCGTTGATTCGTTCCCGTAGTCGTTATGTAGCTCCAGCCACGCACGGTCGCCCTGGGTGCGGCGTGAAATAAGCGCCGCGCGTGCCCGCGTACCATCAAGTGGGATATTGACCGTTGCTTTTGCCAGTTCATCAGCCGACGCGGGTGTCGGGTCAGCAAGTTTGGCGATGGTTGGCCATTCTTTGCCGGCGACCAGTGTTTTTGCCTCGATGGGTTTGGCAATTTGCGGCGCGACGATGCCGTCTGCATGACGCAACAGGACGTCGCTGCGATTGACACTGACCGTGAACTTCTTCAAGGCTGCATTGGCTTCATCCAGCGTGATGGATTTGATGACATCGCGCTGCCAGAAGAATAAACGCCAATCACCGGCAACTTCGCCGGCAGACAGAAGGTGAGCCAGTTGTTCGTGGTTGTTTTCCAGCCGCTCAAACGCATTGAGCTCCTCAAGGCGGGCGCGCTCCAGTTGCTCCTGGCTGACCCCTTGGGCAGCAATCGCTTCGACATGCTCGCGCAGTGCGCGCGACAAGACTTCTGCATCCGCCTCTTTGCCGGCGGTGGCGAAGCCGACCAGCAGACTGTAGTCGGGTTGGGTATGGGTGTTGCACGAAGTGCTGACAGCTATTTTTCGTTCCAGCACCAGATCCTTGCGCAGGCTGCCCCAGTCATTCGCGCAAATTGCGCTGGCGGCCAGATCAAGCGCATAGGTCTGCCGGTCGTTTGCGCCAGGGAGCTTCCACGCGCTGGCCGCTATGGTTTTACCGGCGGGCAGAACCAGTTCGCTGCGATTGGTAATGGCCTGCGTTTCGTCGCGCGTCCAGCTGGTGATTTTTGGCGTTGCCGGGTTGCGCGCTGCGGAAAAAAGCCGGCTGGCCAGTGCCAGAACGCGCTGCGGGTCAAAGTTGCCGGAGACGATCAGCGCCGCATTGTCAGGGCGGTAGTGCTTTTTGTGGAAGGCCTGCAAGGCACTGAACGGCGCCTCTTCAACGTCGCTGCGTGCACCGATGGTCGGCCGCGCATAGCCATGCCAAAAGAATGACTGCCGCTGCAGGGCGCGCATAACAAGACTGCCCGGGTCACTGTCGCCGCGTTCCATCTCGTTACGGACGACGGTCATCTCACTGACCAGATGCTCCTTGGTGAAGCTGGCGCGGATGAAGCGATCGGCTTCGATACGAATGACTTCGTCGATTTTTTCCGGTTCGGCGGCAACCGTCTCGAAATAGTTGGTGCGATCATCGCTGGTTGTTCCGTTCCATTTCGCGCCCAGGGCGGTCAGGTCGCTCTTCAGGTCGGCACGTTTTCCGGCGCTTTTGAACAGCATGTGTTCGAGCAGATGAGCCATGCCGGTTTCGCCGTAGCCTTCAAGCTTGCTACCGGTTTTGACAACCAGTTCGATGCGGGCATTGGCAGCGGATGGATACGCCGCGAGAATGATTTTGAAGCCGTTCGGCAGCACATAAGACGAAAACCCTGCCGCTTGCGCGTCGAGACTGGCAAGGTTTGTCTGCTTGGCTTCGTTCTTCGTCTGGGCTGTAGCGGCGGACACGCATGGAACGAGCAAAACGGAGAGCAGAGCGGCGGCGGCGCGGAAATAAATCATGGTTATGGGACCCCTTGCTCACGGATTTTTGACTTGTTAAATTTCGGATGAAGCTATTTTATAGTGGCTGTATTCTTGGCGCGCGTAAGGATTCGCGCTTTCGGCCGACTATTTAATTGTCGATATTGTCGGCTGCTTGCCCGGGTGTTGGTGATTTTTTCTTCCGGGCGTTGTCCACGCTGTGGGTGCTTGAAAACTGGAGAAAATTCATGATTGACTGGCAGGAAATTTTGCGGCGTTCCCTTCATGGCAATCCACAAGGGCCGCGTGCCGTTGCCTACAGCGAGGCAGAGTGGCGTGACCGGCTGAGCCCGGAGCAGTTCGAGGTGATGCGCCTGAAGGGAACCGAGAACCCTTTCAGCTCGGCGATGTGCAGCCGTTTCGAGCCTGGCCTTTATGCCTGTGCGGGCTGCGGTGAAGTGCTGTTCGATGCGCGTACAAAATTTGATTCCGGGACGGGTTGGCCATCCTTCACGCAGCCGGTCGACGAAGCTGCGGTGGCCTATGCCGGTGACACTTCGCGCGGCCGTGAGCGTATCGAGGCCTTGTGCAATATCTGCCAGTCGCACCTCGGGCACGTATTCCCCGATGGCCCGGCACCGGAGGGCTTGCGCTACTGCATCAATGCGCTGGCCTTGAGCCGGGTTGCGAGTGACGCCGGTGCTGCTGAAGTGGCGGTCTTCGGCGGCGGCTGCTTCTGGTGCACTGAGGCGCTCTTCGCACAGTTGCCCGGTGTGCTGGGCGTGCTCAGTGGCTATGCCGGCGGGCAGACGGTTGATCCCGACTACGATCAAGTGTGCAGCGGGCGAACCGGGCATGCCGAGGTGGTGCAGGTCAGCTTCGATCCGTCGCTCGTTGGCTATGCCGATCTGCTGGCTTTGCATCTCTCGTCGCATGATCCGACGACGCTCAATCGTCAGGGGGCTGATCATGGTACGCAATACCGCAGCATCATCCTGCCCGCCAATGATGAGCAGCAAGCTGTGGCGCGCGAGGTTCTGGCCGCGATGGCAGATGTCTTTGATGCGCCGGTCGTCACTGAAGTCCGCGCGCTCGACGTGTTCTACCCGGCCGAAGAGCATCATCAGGATTACTACCGGCGCAACAGCGAGGGCCGCTATTGCCAGATCGTGATTGAGCCGAAGCTGAAGAAGTTGAAATCGTTGCTGGCGAGCCGCTAGGCGCTGATGTTGATGATGCCGCCGACTGTGCTGTCTTCGGTTGGGCGGTTTTCGAAGATCGAAGGGTTGGGGTTTGTTTCTTGGGTTTGCTTGGCTTCAGCCGCTTTTCCCGCTTGCCTGGTTTCGTCCGTCTTATCTGCCTGCTTGGCCTCTGTGTCACGCCGCACTTCGAAAGCCCGGTCATAGGCCCTGAGGGCTTCGAGGCCGCCGACTTGGCACGATGTACATCCGCTGATTCCCATCCCACGCCTCCGTTCGTTGTTCGCCGCTATTTACGGCGTGTACCGATACGTCGTGCAGACACGAAAATCCTTACAGTGTTTTTTTCGGGGAGTGCGGGTCTGCTCGATAACGCTGCAGCTGCATGTGCCCATCGACGTACGAGGCGCGTAGCGCAAAGTCAAAACAATCGGTCTTGGCGCAGAGTTCAAGATCGGTCGGCGGCAGATTGGGGTTGTTGCCGGCAAGAAAGCGCTGGCCGAAATCCGAGTTGAGGACGCGCGCGGCATACGGTGCGGGGTCGGGGTCCTTGCCGTGCAGCAGCGCTTCCAGATAATCAGCGCAGGCGATGTCCTCATCGCCATCGCGATCAACCCATTCGCCGGTGATCACGAAACACACCTCGTCCGGTTGCAATTCAAGCAGTGCCTGCGCTGTGGCTCGGGCAAAAACCAGACTGCCGGCAAACAGCGCGCGCGCATGGCGAAAGCGGGTGAGTCCGCGCACGCCAGCGGCGGTGCTTTGAATCAGTGGGCGACCGTCGAGTCTGGCTGCGTGCAGCGCGGTTGGCGAATTTGCGAAATCGAAACCAGGTACTGGCACGCCGCCACCCAGAGCGCCGGTTGTCATTGATCCCGGGAGCTGCAGTTGCAGACGGTGCGCTTCGGTAATCGTTTCGACCGGATAAATTACGCTGGCACCGGCAGAAAATGCATAGGCGGCGGTTGAGAACGAGCGCAGCACGTCAATCACAACCACGGCATCGTGCGGGTCCGGTGCCGGATCGAGGCGGTTGAGAAAGAGGCGGCGCGTGTGCATGGTGCTCAGTATCCTTGACCGCTACATGACGGTCAAACGGCAGTGGTTGGCGTTTTAGAGTAGGCGCGCTGATCGCTGTTACAAAGCGTTACACAAGCGTACAAAACCGCTGACATCCGTTTAAATCCCGGTCGCGTTATTCCCAGCAAGGCGCTGCAATTTCGCAGCACCGACAAACGCAAATCGAACCGTTCAAGGAGATTTAAAATGCTTAAGCCACTGATTGCTCTGATTGTTGCTGCTGGTTTTGTTTCCACTTCTTTTGCCCAGACGGGCGCTCCTGCGCCGGCCGCTGCGCCGGCGGCCAAGGCTGCCGTTGCTGCACCGGCGACAGCTGATAAAAAGGTTGAGGCCCCAAAGGCTGCCGAACCGATGAAGGCTGAAGTGGCCAAGACCGAAACCGGGAAGGCCGGCGCCAAGCCAGCCAAGGCAAAGAAGCACCCCAAAAAGGCAGCCGCGCCCGCAGCAGCACCTGCAGCAACCCCTGCGACTGCTGCTCCGGCTAGCAAGTAACAGAACAAATTCGTGGCGGATAGGCCCTCAGGTGAAAGCCTGAGGGTTTTTACCATCACGGCTCCAGTTGTCGGGGAGCAGCAGTTTTTTAAATGAACAGTGTGTTTGAAATTCTTTTTCACGTTCAAGGTCGACATAATGTGCATTATCGCCCCAAGCGGCCTGTAGAAAGTTGGCCGAGAAGCCTGCAAGGAAAGGATGCGTAGTATGAAAACGATCAAATTGACAATTGTCTGTCTTTTGCTGGGTGTCGCCGGCATGGGCAATGCTTGGGCTGGC
>JBIJCY010000288.1:0-4085 GCA_044344385.1 Rhodocyclaceae bacterium
GACGGGGATAAGGTGCTGGTGCCTATGTTCGTTCACGCACACGAAGGGAAACCGCACAAAATCTCCCATGTCACGGAATCAAGCGGAACGAAAGCTCTCTTCAAGTACCTCTTCTTTTATAAGGCAATCTTGGATACCGGCGGTCTTCTGATTCTGGACGAATTCGATATCACGCTCCATCCCCACATCTTGCCCAAATTATTGGATCTGTTTGACAACCCGGCGACCAATCCAAATGGCGCGCAAATGATTTTCAGCACGCACAATGGTGAAGTGTTGGATTGGCTAGGTCGCTACCGCTGTTACTTGGTAAACAAGGAAGATAATGAGAGTTACGCATATAGGCTTGACGAGCTTCCTGCCGACATCTTGAGAAATGGGCGCCCCATTGCTCCTGCGTACAACCGAGGTGACTTAGGGGGCATCCCAAAGCTATGAATTTCCGCAACACTAAGAAGAATGCCTTCCTCACCTCATTTCCGGATATCGCATTCAATTCAAAAAACTGTAACCACGCTGCTCGATGCAAGTTCAATTTTTCTTACTTTGACGCCGGCCAGCCAGCAGGGCAGGACTTCGCTGATTGGACGCATGAGCAGTTGTGTAAGCTACTTGTGAAGCTAAAGGAGTATGGAAAACACCCTATCCAGTACTGGCTTACTCAAAGATGCGGAGCTGGCGGGCTGAAGGTACTTCAGATATACGGCGGATTCCCAAGTAGTTCCGACTTCACGAAGCCAAAACATGTTCCAACAGATGTGAGGTGGGCTCGCTTCCGGCTGGAAGGCGATATGCGGCTCTGTGGCTTCCTTATACCGGATGACCTTGATGGCACGAAGTCAAAAAACGATGGGCATACTTTTGATGGAAATGCTTTTTACGTAGTCTTTCTCGACAATTCACACGCCTTTTATAAAACGAAATGATAGAGGCAGAGGTGCATACACCCGATTGCTTAATTTCTCAAAAGTTAGCATCAGCTATCTCGCTTGACCTTGCATGAAGGACTACTCAAGCGCAGCAATGACCAAGGTGCTTCGTATCAGCACAGCTATAAATGACCGCTCTACTCAGAAACTTGTCGTCAGCTCATCGGAACGTCGAGTGACAGCAAAGGGTCGTTCTGAGCCGGGGAGACGATAAGCCTCCAATCAAAAATTAACGGCCTATTCGTGCGGCGCACAATCAATTACCGAAATTGCCGGTGCAACCCGACCATGCTGCCCTACTCCACGTTCAGGCCCGTCCGGCCTATAGCGCCGGATAGACGCACCAAACAATACGGGCGCCAATTGGCGCCCGTATTGTTTGACCTGTTGCAGCTTACAAACTGACACCACAAACCACACGCGCACCGCCGCCACCGAGCGGTGCGGGGTGATCGGCATGGTTGTCGCCGCCGGCATGGATCATTAGCGAACGCCCCTTGATATCGGCCATCTTCAAACGCGGCGCGAGCACCGGGTTACTGGCGGCGCCTGCGGCATCGACAAACAGCGCCGGGAGATCGCCAAGGTGGCCATCACCCCATGGCAGGCCATGCCGCTTGCTTCCGGACGGATCAAAATGACCACCCGCCGACAGTGCCGGCACCATCTTGCCGTTCATATCCTTAGGCGCACAACTCGGATTTTCATGCACATGAAAACCATGCGCACCGGCAGGAAGACCGGTAAGCGCAGGCGTAAATACCAGACCATACGGCGTTTCAGAAACGACCACCTGACCCACCGATGCGCCCACGCCCTTGTCGTCAACCGCATTCATCTGAATGTTCACATCGGCTTTCGCCACGCCGCACAACGCCAGCGCAGCCATTGAAAACACCCATCCCAATTGCATTTTCATAGTCCCTCCTCGATATATGGCAAAACCAGAACCTCGCCAAAAGACCACGGCATATCCGCAGCCACCCGTTCATCCGACAAAAACCCGTCAAGTTGGTTCGCGGCGCACAGAAAATTTGCAGGGGCTTTTAGCCCCCCCGCGCCACAGCAAAGCGCTACAATCTTCGACATCCATGGGCTTTCCCGAGTGTTGCGTTCATGCATATTCTTCTTGCTGACGATTCTCGCGCCACCGCACTGCCGGTCATTGCCCTGCTCGAGCAAGGCGGGCACCGGGTGAGCTATGCGCGTGACGGCCGCGAAGCACTCGACCTCTTTCAGGCAGAACCACCCGATCTGATCCTGATGGACGTCATCATGCCGGTGATGGATGGCCTTGAGGCCACCCGCCACATCAAGGCGCTGGGCGGCGAGCGCTGGATTCCGCTGATCATGATGACCAGCCTGGACAGCAACGAAAATCTGGTTGCCGGCCTGGAAGCCGGTGCCGATGACTACCTGATCAAGCCCATCGTTTTCGAAGTCCTCACGGCGCGCATCCGTTCGATGGAACGCATCGCCCAAATCCAGAGCAGCCTGTTTGGCATTCTCGACAACGTGTACGAAGCGATCATCACCATCGACGACAAGGGCTGCGTCAGTTCCTTCAACAAAGGCGCCGAACGCATCTTCGGCTACGCGTCGGCCGAGGTCATCGGCCGCAACGTCTCGATGCTCATGCCGTCACCCCACCGTGAGGCGCACGACGGCTACCTGGCGCGTTATCTGGCCGGCGGCCCTTCTCGCGTCATCGGCATCAACCGCAAGACGAGCGGGCAGCGCTGCAACGGCGAAGTGTTTCCGATCCAGATCAACGTCACGCAGGTCGAAGGTGCCCGCGGTCACCAGTTCATCGGTCTGATACGTGACTTGTCGAGCGAAGAAGCGGCGCATCGGCGCATCGAATTTCTTGCCCTGCACGATGTACTCACCAGCCTTCCCAACCGCGCCCAGTTCAACGACGTGATCACCATCGCCTGTGCCAATGCGGCGCAAAACCCCTGCGCACTACTCTTTCTCGACCTTGACGGGTTCAAACCGATCAACGACAGCTTTGGCCACGAAGCCGGAGATGAGGCCTTGATCACTATTGCCAAACGGCTGCGTCATACGCTGGCGGCGCAGGATTTCGTCGGTCGCCTCGGCGGCGACGAATTCGTTGTCATCCTGAATGACGTGAGCAACCCGGACGACGCCTGCGCTGTCGCCCGGCGCCTGCTCGACAACATCGCGCAGCCGATGAATCTGCTCGGCAACCCGTGCCGGCTAGGCGCCAGCATTGGCGCCGCATTGATACCGGCGCATGGCGATTCACCCACAGCCGCGCTGACCGCTGCCGACAACGCGATGTATGCAGCCAAACGGGCCGGCAAGAATTGCGTCCTGCTGGCGACCCCCGGCAAGAGAAATCAAGGCCAATGACCAATCCCGCTGCTTCAGCGAAACTCACCGCGCAAGTCGTCGCCATTGGCCGCTTCGATTTCAGCCTCACGCCGCTACGCAGCGTGCTCTGGGAGGCGACTTCGCTTCTCCTTGAATGCCCGGCTGCGGCAAACCTGCCAGGCACCCTCGGCGATCACCACGTCGCCCTCACCGACATGGCGTGGCTGGCCACGCTCGACGAGGCCCAACGCCAGACGCTGGCCGACCGGATCGCGCCGGCCGCGTGCTGGATCGTGCTCACCGAGCCGGGAATCAATCTGTCGCAACAAGTTGAATTGCTGCGCATCGGCGTCAGCCATTTCCTCGACAAGCCACTCCTCCCCGAGCGCGTTGCCGCGCTCGTCGAGGAGTGGGTTATCGACGGCAAAGCCAGACCGTTCCGCGCTTTTCTCGTCGACGATCAGCAGACCCTGCTCAACCTCTCCACCGCGATTCTCGTTGCTGCCGGCATGGAAGTGGCGTCAACCAAAGACCCGGCGCGGGTGCTCGACCTGATGGACGATTTCCACCCGGATGTCTTGGTCATGGATATCGAAATGCCGCTTTGCTTTGGCCCCGAGCTGGTGGCATTAATTCGCCAGAAAGAGCGCTTCGCCCATTTGCCGGTGGTCTACCTGACCGGCAGTAGCGACCGGAAGTGGCAACTGGCCGCGCGCAAGACCGCTGCTGATGACTTCCTGCAAAAGCCTGCCGACCCGGAAGTGTTGGCCACGGTGGTTGCGGCGCAGGCACGGCGCCATCGGCGCCTGCAACGCA